>NZ_JCAKNE010000019.1:0-101924 GCF_059515965.1 Propioniciclava sp. LT432
GTGCTGGAGGGGTGGCGGTGGTTGTCCACAGGGCCGCCTGATGGGTGCTCGAATGTGTGTTCGAATGCCTAGGGTGGTGGACATGAGCACTCCCAGCCCCACCCCGCGGCTCGTCGCCACCAGCGACGCGCTCGCCCAGGTGCGCGCGCTGCTGGGTGCCGTCGACCACGACGCCCGCCAACGCTTGGACGCCGACGCCCGCTTCCAGCTGGCCGAACAGGTCGTCGCGGTGGGCCGCCAACTGGACGCCCTCCGCGCCGTCCTGGTCGCCGAAGCCGACCAGGCCCGAACCCGCGGGCCACGCGGCACCAGCACCACCGACCTGTTGGCAATGACCGCCCAAGTCACCGCGTCGGAAGCGGCCGGTTGGCTGTTCGCCGGCAAGGACATCAGCGGACGCCCCGGCGTCAAGGCGGCCGCCCTCGCCGGGGAAGTCTCCGTACGCCAAGCCCGCTCCATCGACCAAGTCCTCGGCAACCTGCCCGCCACCCTCGGCGACGAACGCCGCGACCAGGCCGAACAGCTGCTGCTGGAACGCGCCCAACGCATGGACGCCAAGGAGCTCGCCAAGCAGTCGCGGTCGGTGTTGGCCGAGGTGGCTCCCGAGGTCGACGGGGTCGAGGACGAGCTGTCCCGCCTCGACGTCCAGCGCAAACAAGCCGTCGCGGCACGCTCGTTGAGCATGATCCCCGACGGTCAGGGCTCCATCCTCCTGAGGGGCCAACTGCCGGTCCTGGAGGGCGAGATGCTGGTCAACCTCGTCAACGCCCACACCCTGTCCAACCGACGCGCGATCGAACAAGCCGCCGACCGCCACGACGACCCCGGCCTACGCACCCGCGAGCAACGCACCGCCGACGGCCTCATCGCTCTCATCCACGCAGTGCACGCGACCGGTACCGGCCTCGCGGCGACACGCAACGCGCCCGCCGACCACACGCCCGCAGACCACACGCTCGCCGGCCATGCGACCGCCGGCCACGCCCCTACTGACCATGCGGCCCCTAACTCCCGCACGGAACTCACGCCCCGCCTGCCCGTTGAAGCAGGCCAAGACACCCCGGCGAACACGATCCAAGCCACCCCGGCGGGCGCGGTCCCGGTCACTGCCGCCTCCGTCGAACGTGACCCGGCCACGACCTCGTCGCAGCCTTACACGACCCTCGGCGCGGCCCAGGCCACCCCCGCGAACGCGGTCCCGGCCACCCCCGCGAAGACGGCACGGACCCCCTCTCCCACCCCCGGCCCCAGCCTCTCCCCCAACCGACCCACCGTGGTCGTCACCATGAGCCTGGACCTCCTCACCCAGCACCAAGAACAAGCCGGACACCTCGCCTCCGGCCGCGACCTCACCGCCGGCCAACTCCGCCAACTCCTGTGCGACGCCAACATCCTCCCCATCGTCCTCGGCGGAGCCAGCCAACCCCTCGACGTCGGCCGCCAACAACGCCTCGTCACTCCTGGCATCCGCCGGGCCCTCGAAGCCCGCGACCGTGGCTGTGCGTTCCCGAGCTGCCAGAAGGCTTCTTCCGAATGCGAAGCCCACCACATCACCCCCTGGTGGGCAGGCGGAGCTACCTCACTCGACAACCTTGTCCTCCTCTGCCCGCACCACCACGGAGTGGTCGAACCCCTCCGCTTCTGGCAAGGGAGCACTCCGCCCAGACGGTGGAGCGTCCACATGAAGACCGACGGACACCCCGAATTCCTACCACCCACACGCCCCAGACAACCCTGAGAAGCCGGCACACCCGAACCACGACGCCACGAGTGACACGTCGTCACGAGTGACACCTCACCACGAGTTGGACCGTTCCCAGTTTGGTGGAGGGTGGGGCATATTTCGCGGGTTCCTGAGCAAGGGAGGAACCGACGATGGGATCGACACGGAGGCGTTCACGGAGGAGTACAAAGCGGCCGCGGTAGAGTTCGTGATCAATGACGGGCGCACGATCGCGGACGTGGCACGCAGTATCGGCGTGCATGAGATGACTTTGGGGAAATGGGTGAAGAAGGCACGAGACGCGCAAGAGGGTGAACCGGTCCGGCCGTTGAACGAGGACGAACGAGCCGAACTGGAACGGCTCCGCGCCGAGAATCGCCGGCTGAAGATGGAGGCCGAGTTCGCAAAAAAAGTGGCGGCCTGGTTCGCGAAAGACCAGCAGTGATCTTTGCTGCGATCGCAGACTGGGCCGACGCCAAGGAATACCCGGTCGAGTTCATGTGCACCGAGCTGGGCGTGTCGACCTCGGGCTACTACGCGTGGCGGACCCGGCCGGCCTCGCCACGGGCTCGGGCCGATGAGGCGCTGCTGCGCCTCATCGGGGAGCTCTTCGACCGGTTGAAGGGCAACCCGGGCGTGCGGCGGATCCACGCCGAGCTCGCCGCCCAGGGCCAGCGGGTGTCGCGGAAGCGGGTGTGGCGGCTGATGAAGGCCGCTGGCTTGCAGGGACGCTACCCCAAGGCGTGGAAGAAGACCACGATCCAGGGCGAGCGGCCGGTGCCGGCGCCGGACCTGATCGGCCGGGACTTCACCGCCAAGAAGCGGGACCAGCGTTGGTGCGGCGACATCACCTACGTCAAGAGTTGGGACGGCTGGGTGTACCTGGCCACCGTGATCGACCTGCACTCGCGGCGGGTGGTCGGCTGGGCGGTCGCCGACCACATGCGCACCGACCTGGTCACCGACGCCCTGAGGATGGCGATCGCACAACGCCGCCCGAAAGGCCGCGTCATATTCCATTCCGACCGCGGGACACAATATACGT
The DNA here is from genome assembly GCF_059515965.1 of Propioniciclava sp. LT432. Taxonomy (NCBI): domain Bacteria; kingdom Bacillati; phylum Actinomycetota; class Actinomycetes; order Propionibacteriales; family Propionibacteriaceae; genus Propioniciclava; species Propioniciclava sp. LT432. Next base: position 2,769 of record NZ_JCAKNE010000019.1, read on the forward strand.
CCCACGAGTTCGCGGCATTCTGTGCGAAGAACAAGGTCCGCCGATCCTTGGGCCGGACCGGGATCTGCTACGACAACGCTGTCGCGGAAAGCTTCTTCGCGACCTACAAGAAGGAACTCATCCACACCCGGCCGTGGCCGGACCTCACATCAGTGAAGAAGGCCACCTTCGAGTGGATCGAGATGTACTACAACCGCACCCGCAGGCATTCAACACTAAGCTATTTGACACCACACGAATACGAGCTAGGATATCGACACATCCACGAACTCGCGGCATAAATCACCGCCTCCACTTTTTCGGGAACACTCCAAGTGACACGGCACCACAAGTGACACGTCGTCACGTGACGCTCGCGACGAGCGAACAGCCACGACCATCCAAGACGGGCCGCGAGGGCCCGACGGCCGGATCGAGGTGACGGACCGGTCGCCCTTCGACGGGCACGCGGGTCGGCTGGTCCTCGCCCGCCGGGAACCCGGACGTGACCGACACGAAGAACCACAACCCTCCTCGAAGAGCACCCAACTCGGCGCCTGGGCCCCCACGACTGGACCGTCGGTATGCGTTTGGTCATGCCCACTCCCACCCGGCCGACGTCCGAGACCTCGCAGAACACGCGGTCGATTCACTGCGGAGGATCGACCAAACTTTGCTCCCATTTGAGGGTTGACATCAAATGGAGCGATGGCCTAGATTTCAGGCGCGGGCATTTTCCAGCCCGATCGCACGAGTCAGGAAGGTGGTGGTTGCCATGTTGAACTTTGCCGCAGGCAGGGGCGCCGGTTTCGCCGGGGTCATCACGCCCACCGCCACGCCGGCTCGACGCCGCCCCACCAGCTGAGTTCTCCTCGCACTGGGGTCGCACCCCGTTGTCACATACGCCATCACACCCCTGAGGTGATAGGCGCACTAGGCGCACGTTGACACGGCCGGTGCTCGCCGACGACAGCGCCACGCGGATCGCGGCTCGTCCTTGCCTTCCTCCGTGCCATTCGACGAGGCCTTCGTCGGTCACGATCCGGCTCCCCATGACACATTCTCCGGCACACGTATGCCCATCTCACGAATGCATGTGAGCCCTTCTTATCGCGCCCCGACGTGCATTCACGCACCCATCCTCTCCTGCCATTTTCGAAACCTCGAAGGGAGGTTTCAGCATGCCCAAGCACAGCCCCCTGTTGCGCACCCTGCGTCAACTGTTGGCCATCGACCGTCCCGGGAGGTCCACCCACCTGTACGACCGGATCGACATGGATGCGCTCCGCCACACGTGGACGCGCTGAGCTCGCCGATCTGCCCAACCCGGATGGCCTGTCACCCGCCAGGACTGCCGGTACGGTGCCGCCACACAGAACTCGCCCGCACTCCTCGAGGAGTGCGGGCGAGTTCATGTCGGTCGGCGATCAAGCCGTCGGCGGCGCCTCCGGATCCGTGGTGGGAACCGTCGGCTGCTGCGTCGGGATCATCGGGTCGTTCGGCGCCTCCGGATCCGTGGTGGGAACCGTCGGCTGCTGCGTCGGGATCATCGGGTCAGTCGGCGCCTCCGGGTCGACGTGCGGCTCGGTCGGCGCCGGGTTGTTGGTGTTGTTCGGTAGGCCCAGTTGGCCCTCGATCCAATCGCCCGCCTGGTCGACCTGGCCCGAGTATTTGCCTCCGGTCCTCTCGTCGACGAAGTCCTCGACCTTGTCGATGAAGCTGCGCGCATGCTCGGGGTTCTGCTGGGCGTAGCCTTTGGCCTTGTCGATGTACTCACCGGGGTTGAACCCCTGCGGTTGGTCGGTCATGACTTACCTCCTGAGTCAAAGTTCGTACCGGTTCACGCTAGCGACGACCGTCCCTGGTGGGAATGGGGCGAACCCCCGGGGTCAGCTCGCCGACGGATGTGTCATGTCCACCGGGACGACCCACGCGTCGAACTGCTCACCGGTCAGCTTGCCGGACCGGATCGCCGCCTCGCGGAGCGTCGAGCCGGTCTTGTGGGCGTCCTTGGCGATCGCGGCCGCCGAGTCGTAGCCGATGTGCCGGTTGAGGGCCGTCACCAGCATCAGGTTCGAGGACAGGTTGGCGTCGATCCGCTCCCGGTTGGGCTCCAGGCCCACGATGCAGTGGTCGGTGAAGGACGCCGATGCGTCCGCCAGCAACCGGATCGACTCCAGCACCGCGTGGGCCATCACGGGCTTGAACACGTTGAGCTGGAAGTTGCCCTGCGAGCCCGCGAAGGCGACGGTCGCGTCGTTGCCGAACACACGGGCGACGACCATGGTCACCGCCTCGGACTGCGTCGGGTTCACCTTGCCCGGCATGATCGAGCTGCCCGGCTCGTTCTCCGGGATCGTCAGCTCGCCGATGCCGTTGCGCGGACCCGAGGCGTACCACCGCACGTCGTTGGCGATCTTCATCAGCGCGCCGGCCAAGGTCCGCAGGGACGCCGAGACCTCCACCAGCGAGTCGTGCGCCGAGAGCGCCGCGAACAGGTTGTCCGCCTGCCGGAACTCCAGGCCCGTCTCGGCGCTGATCTTCTCGGCGGCCAGGCGCCCGAAGTCGGGGTGGGCGTTGAGCCCGGTACCGACCGCCGTCCCGCCGATGGCCAGGTCGCGGGCGCGCTTGTCGGCCGCACGGACGCCGTCGAGCGCGAAGTCGATCTGCGCGACCCAGCCGCCGACGACCTGGCCCAAGGTCACCGGCGTGGCGTCCTGCAGGTGGGTACGCCCCACCATCACGACGTCGGCGAACTCGGACGCCTTGGCCGCCAGCACGTCGCGCAGCCGCTCGACCGGAGCCCAGAGGCGTCCGTTCAGCTCGCTGACCACCGCGATGTGCATGGCGGTCGGGAACGTGTCGTTGCTCGACTGCCCGCGGTTGACGTGGTCGTTCGGGTGGACCGGCTCCTTGGAGCCGCGCACCCCGCCGGCCAACTCGATGGCACGGTTGGAGATGACCTCGTTGGCGTTCATGTTCGACTGGGTGCCCGAGCCGGTCTGGAACACCACCAGGGGGAACTGGTCGTCGAGCTCGCCGGCGATCACTTCGTCCGCGGCCCGGACGATGAGGTCGGCCACCTCAGGCGGAAGCTCCCCGAGCTCGCCGTTGGCCTGGGCGGCCGCCTTCTTCAGGACGCCGAGGGCTCGCACCATGGCGCGCCCCCAGACGAAGGTGTCGCGTCCGATGTCGAAGTTGCCGAGGGAGCGTTGGGTCTGGGCCCCCCAGTAGGCGTCGTCCGGGACCTCGATGGCCCCCATGCTGTCTCGTTCGGTACGCATCAGGCGTCCTCTCCTTCACGGTCGGGGTTGGCGGCCGCGTCGAGCTTCCTCGCCGCGGCACTGATCTTGCGGGCCAGCGCGATGTCGCGCCGGCTGAGGCCCCCCACGTCGTGGGAGGTCAGGGAGACGTCCACGTGGTCGAAACGCAGGTCGACGTCGGGGTGGTGGTTGGCGGCATCCGCGTCCCGTCCGATCGCGACCACGAACTCGACGCCGGTGGCGAAGGAGCCGGTGTGGAAGCGGGCGCTCGCCACGTGGTCAGCGACACGCCAGTCCCGGAGGCCGGGGGCGGCGGTGAATTCCTCGTCAGTGATGGAATCGCTCATGCCCCCATCCTCGTCCCCGGGGCGGGGAGAACCAAGCGGCCGCCCCCGCCCAGGAACAGCGCACCCAAGAACCGCCACGGACCCCGGCGTCAGCGATCCCGACTGCTGAGCACGCAGAACTCGTTGCCCTCGGGGTCGGCCAGGACGGTCCAGGTGACGTCGTCGGGCTGGCCCACATCCACCAAGGTGGCCCCCAGGGCGAGCAGGCGCTCGATCTCCGCGTCGCGGTCCTGGCTGATGTGCGGGGCCAGGTCGAGGTGCAGGCGGTTCTTCACCGTCTTGGGTTCGGGGACCGGCACGAAGACGAGCCCCTGACCGCGGGACATCCACGTCTCGAGGTCGGCCACCGGCTCCTCGGTCATGCCCTGCGGGATGACGACCGCCTCGTCGGGCGTGTCGTAGACGACCTGCCAGTCGAGCGCCTCCGCCCACCAGTGGGCCTGGGCCTGCGGGTCCCGGCAGTCGACCACCACGGTGTACCAGCTCAGCGCCATGTCACTCCCCCTCGCCGGTGTTGCGCTCCACGGAGCCCGGGGTGCCGTCGGTGCGGTCCCAGGCGCAGACCAGTTCGTCCTTGGTGCCGAACCGGACGAGGTGGCGTCCGACGATGCCCTCGAGCTGGTCGCGGGACTCGGCGTCGGCACACGCCAGGGCGAGCAGCAGGACGTCGTCACCGGCGGCGAGCGTCACGCGTCCCCCGGGGAACTCGAGGAAGCCCTCGCCCGAGTCGTCGGCCCACCCGGTGGGGATCTTCTTCCCGAAGTGAGCGGCGAGCTGCTTCGCGTAGCGCCCGGGGCGTCCGGTCGCGACAGCGGAGGTGCTGGTGAAGTCGGTCACGGACGCCACCCTACGCATCGTGGTCGCCACGGAACAGGGGCGCCCGTCGTGCGAGGATGCGACGCGTGACCGCGCATCGGACAGGACTCGGGTGGCTCGTGCTGGCCGGGCTGGCCTGGGGCACGTCGGGCACGCTCGGCGTCCTGCTGCGCGAGGAGTCCGGTCTCCCCCTGCTGGCGGCGGGCGGCCATCGCATCCTCGTCGGCGGGCTGTTGATCCTCTCGTTCACCCTGCTCACCCGCCGCTTGCGCCTCCCGCGGCAGCGGTCGGGTTGGCTCCGCGTCGCCGGGCTCGCCCTCGCGACGAGCATCTACCAGATGGCCTTCTTCTCGGCGATCGGCTTCGTGGGCATCGCCGTCGCGACCCTCGTCACCATCGGCTCGGCACCCCTCCTCGTGCTGGTGGTCGAGGCCCTGACCGGGCGCACCCGTCCGACCGGACGCCTCGGGCTCGCGCTGGGCGCGGCGCTGGTCGGGCTGGTGCTGCTGGCCGGATCGCCGCCGGAGGGGATCCCCCTCACCGATGCGCTCATCGGCGCGGGCCTCGCCTGCGTCGCGGGCGCGTCGTTCGCCGGCATCAGCATCATGGGCGCGAACCCGGACCCCGATTTCGACGACGCGACCGGGACGGGCCTGGCGTTCGTCCTGGGTGGGGTCGCCGTCCTGGCCACCGCGTCCACCCTGGGCCCGATCGGCTTCACCCCCACGCCGCTGGCCCTCCTGCTCGTGCTGGCGCTCGGCCTGGTCCCGTCGGCGATCGCCTACCTCTCCTACCTGCGCGGGCTGCGCACCCAGAGCGGCACGACCGGTTCCCTCATCGCCCTGCTGGAGCCCCTGACGGCCACCGTCCTCGCTGCGGCGGTCTTCGGCGAGTGGCTCACGGTGCCCGCCGGCATGGGGGCCGGCCTGCTGCTCGCGGCGGTGGTCGTGACGACGTTCGGCAGCGGGGCGCCACTCCCCCGTGACACGATGGAGCCGGAGCTGCATCCCTGAGGTTGAACCCCGACCGAGAGTGGGTCCCGATGAACACTGATGTCCCCGTCCGCCCCGCTGCGGACCACCCCCGCCCCACGTTCGCCCGCGCCACCTGGCAGTCCTTGGACGGCCCGTGGCAGTTCAGCAGCGGAACGGCCGGCGACACGCCCGCCGACCAACCCTGGGACCGCACGATCGAGGTGCCGTTCCCGCCCGAGTCGTCCGCCTCGGGCATCGGGGAGTCCCGTTGCGACCACCCGCGCTACCGCCGGACGTTCGCCGTCGACCATGCCGCGGGCGAGCGCGTCCTGCTGCACTTCGAGGCGGTGGACCACCACGCCCGGGTCTGGGTCGACGGACAGCTCGTCGGCGAGCACACCGGCGGCTACACCCCGTTCACCTTCGACATCACGGACGCCCTCGCCGAGGGCCCCGAGCATGGCCCCGAGCACGAACTCGTCGTCGCGGCGACCGACCTGACCCGCGACGTGGAGCAGCTGCGCGGCAAGCAGGGCTGGCACGACGAGCCCCACATCATCTGGTACGACCGGTCCTCGGGGATCTGGCGGTCGGTGTGGCTCGAGGTGGTCCCGGCCGTCCGGCTGGACGCGGTGGCGTGGACCACCCTGGACCTCGCCGGCCACCTGCACGGCGTCGTCCGGCTGGTCGGCTGGGACGAGACGGACGACCTCGCGGTGGAGACCTCGTTCGCGTGCAACGGCCTCGACCTCGGCACCGTGCGGGCGGAGGCCACCTCGTCGGCGGTGGAGCTGTTCGCCCGGATCGGTCGCGCGGCGTCCGCCGACACGCCCTGGCTGTACTGGTCCCCGGACTCGCCGGTGCTCATCGACGTCCGCCTGCGGCTGCTGCGCGCCGACACGGTGCTGGACGAGGCGTCCGGCTACACCGGGCTGCGCACGGTGGGCGTCCGCGACGGGGCCGTCGAACTGAACGGCGTCCCGGTCTTCTCCCGGCTCGTGCTGGAGCAGGCCTTCTGGCCCGACACCCTCTTCACCGCCCCGTCGCTGGACGCGCTGGTCGCCGAGGCCGCCCTGATCAAGGGGATGGGCTTCAACGGACTGCGCCTGCACCAGGTCAGCGCCGACCCGCGCTTCCTGCGCGCGTGCGACGAGATGGGGTTGATGGTGTGGGCGGACGTCCCGGCGGCGTTCGTGCACTCGGCGCGGACGACCGCCGGGGTGATGGCGACGCTCACCGACCTCATCGAGCGCGACCGCAACCACCCGAGCGTGGTGGCGTGGGTGCCCTACAACGAGAGCTGGGGTGTGGGTGAGGTCGCGACCGCGGCGTCCCAGCAGGCGGCGGTGCGCGCGGCGTACTGGCTGGCCAAGACCTTGGATCCGACGCGCCTCGCGATCGGCAACGACGGCTGGGAGAACGTGGCCGGCGACATCGTCGGCGTCCACGACTACACGCACGAACCCGACCTGCTCGCCTCCCGGTACGGCACGCCGGACGCCGCGCGCGCCACCCTCGCGGGTGGGCGTCCGGGCGGCAAGGTGGTGCTGGTCGACCCCGTCCTCGCGGGGGCGCCCGTCGTGGTGAGCGAGTTCGGCGGCGTCTCGCTGCTGCGCGAGGGCGAGTCGTGGGGCTACGGGGAGGTTGCGGACGCCGACGCGTTGCTGGAGCGCGTGCGCGCGCTGGTGGCGCCCCTCGGTTCGCGGTCGGGCGTGGCCGGATTCTGCTGGACCCAGCTCACCGACTGCCGCCAGGAACAGAACGGCCTGGCCTGGCCGGACCGGACGCCGAAGGCTCCGATCGAGGACCTGAAGGCGGCCCTGACGGCCTCCGGGTAACAGTTTTCTCTACTTCGACAAAAAGCGGTCGTCGCCTCTTGACCACACCCCTGGGGAGCGGTTGGCTTGTGCTCCATGAGCCCTACGCCGAACCCGCACTTCCACGACTCCGACTGGTGGCGCCACGCGGTCGTCTACCAGGTGTATCCGCGGTCCTTCGCGGACGCCGACAACAACGGGACGGGCGACGTCCGGGGCATCACCGAGAAGCTCCCCCACCTCGCCGACCTCGGCGTGGACGCCGTCTGGGTGAGCCCGTGGTACCCCTCGCCCCTGCTGGACGGCGGCTATGACGTCGCCGACTACTGCGACATCAACCCCGACTTCGGCACGCTCGCGGACGCCGACGAGTTCATCGCGCGCGCCCACGACCAGGGGATCCGCGTGCTGATCGACCTCGTGCCGAACCACTCGAGCTGGGAACATCCCTGGTTCAAGGAGGCGCTGGCCGCCGCCCCGGGCTCGCCGGAGCGCGAGCGGTACATCTTCCGTGACGGACGCGGCGAGCACGGCGAGCTGCCCCCCAACAACTGGGCGTCCGTCTTCGGCGGCCCGGCCTGGACGCGCACCACCGACCCGGACGGGACGCCCGGGCAGTGGTACCTCCACCTGTTCGACGTCTCGCAGCCGGACTGGAACTGGGCCAACGCCGACGTGCCGGCGATGTTCGACGACGTGCTGCGGTTCTGGTTCGACCGCGGCATCGACGGCTTCCGCATCGACGTGGCCGACTCGATGGCCAAGGATCCCCTCCTCCCCGACCACATCGTCAACCCCCACACCGGGCTGGGCAGCAACCTCAAGGAGGTCGGTGCCCCGCACTGGGACCACCCCGACCTCGGCACCATCCACCGCCGCTGGCGTGCCATCGCCGACTCCTACGCGGGCTCGGACCTGGGTGGGCGCATCTTCGTGGCCGAGGCGTACCTCGACCCGATCGAGCGGCTCGTGGAGTACGTCCGGCAGGATCGCCTGCACACCACGTTCAACTTCGACGCCCTGCTGTCGGAGTGGTCGGCCGCGTCCCAGCGCGCCGTGATCGCCAAGACGATCCCGGCCCACGAGTCCGTGGGGGCCCCCGCGACGTGGGTGCTCGGCAACCACGACAACGTCCGCGTGGCCACCCGGTACGGGAAGCCCGTCACCGGTGTCGACTACTCGGCGGAGGACCCCCTCGAGGCCGCGGGCGACCCGATCGAACTCGGGGCCCAGCTGCACGCCATGCCGACCGACCTCGACCTCGGACGCCGCCGCGCCCGCGCTGCCGCGCTGCTCGAGCTGGGGCTGCCGGGCTCGGCCTACATCTACCAGGGGGAGGAACTCGGCCTGGAGGAGGTGGAGGACCTGCCCGAGTCGCTGCTCCAGGACCCCGCGTGGGAGCGCTCCGGGCACACGGTCCGGGGCCGGGACGGCTGCCGCGTCCCGCTGCCCTGGTCGGGCGGGGTCGCCCCCTTCGGCTTCGGCGTGGACGCCGCCCCCTGGCTCCCGCAGCCGGCCGCGTGGGGTGACCTCACGGCCGAGAAGCAGGCCCAGGACCCGGAGTCCATGCTGTCGCTCTACCGGGCGGCGCTGCGGTTGCGCCGCGAGCGTGCCGACTTCCGGACGGAGGACCTCACCCCCCACGAGGCGGACCGCGGCGACGTTCTCGCGTTCACGCGCGGAGCCTCGACGCTCGTGGTGGTCAACTTCGGCTCCGAGCCCGTCGACCTGCCGGCCGGCGAGGTGCTGCTGAGTTCGGTGGGCCTGGTCGACGGACGCCTGCCGTCCGACGCGACGGCTTGGTTGGCGGTCTGACCCTCAGCCGTCGGTGCGACGCTGCCAGACGGCGTCGTGGAACACCGGAACGAAACCCATCGCCTCGTTCACCGCGAGCATGGGCCGGTTCTCCTCGGCGTTCAACGTCACCACCCGGGTCACGTCCGGGTGGTGACGCCGCAGGTCGGCGAGGTTGGCGAGCTTGAGCAGCATGCCCAGCGCGTGACCGCGGTGGCCGCCGGCCACGTAGGTGTCGTGCTGGTTGGCCACGTCGCCGGCGCCGACGAACAGGGTGCTGAAACCCGCCAGCTCGTCCGTGGCCACCTCGCGGGCGACGACGGTGCGGATGGTCAGCCCCGCGGCTTCGCGCCGCTCCTCGAACTCGGTGAGACGGGCGTCCTCCCAGACTTCCGGCTCCAGGACCAGTTCGCCCAGGGGCACGTCCCGCGACATCCCTTCGTGCAGGGCCCGCATGGCGGCTCGGTGCGCGGCGGGGGTGGAGCCCACCCACGCGAGCACCTCGTAGCCGGCCGAGCGCTCCCGCGCCGCGGCCAGGCGCTCCTCGAGGTCGGGCAGCGTCGTCAGGTCGGCGACGCTGACGCGGTAGACCTGCTCGAGGTGATAGCCGCGCGCCACGAGGGGTGCCGCCTCGGGATGAGTCGGGTCGGCCCCGCCGAAGCCGGTCCGAGCCATCACGGGTCCGGACGCCGCGCCGACCGATTCGGCACAGAAGATCGTGCGTCCCTGCTCGCGGGCGTACACCTCGAACCGGGCGACCAGGCGCTCCACCAGGTCGCGCGCGTGGGCGTCCGGCAGGCCGGGTTCGATCGTGAGGGACGAATCGGCCGTCCGCGTGGACTCCTTCAGGGGCAGGAAGACCTGCACGGACCCGACCAGCCGTCCGCCCTCGTGCGCGACGAAGGTGACGCTGTGCTCGGACTCGCCGCTGCGCAGGGCCGCGAGCCGCTCCGCCGTCGTCCGGGTGATGATGCCGGGACCGAAGCGGGCGTCGTTCGAGCGGTTGCAGTGGGCGTCGTACGCGCGGAAGGCCTCGCCGACCGCGCCGGGTTCGTCGGCACGCTCCGGCAGGGGGAGGGTCGTGATGGTGACGTCCACGGGGCCTCCTCGGTCGCGGGCGATGTCGTCGCAGGGCACGCTACGTCTGCGCTGAGTGCCGCGACAAGCCCATGAGCGATGTCGGAGGGCCGGACTAGACTCCCCGGGGTGACCCCACGGCGCGGCCCCACGCTGGACGCCACGGCACTGGCCTCGGTGCTGGCGCTCGCGCGCGAGCGAGCCAACGAGGGCATCACGGTGGCCGATCTGGCGGACCACGTCGGGTACAGCCCCTTCCACTTCACGCGGTTGTTCGGCAACTCGATCCGGATGTCGCCGGGCGCGTTCCTCACCGCGCTGCGCATCGACGCCGCGAAGCGGCTGTTGCTCGCCGGGGACGACCCCGTGATCGACGTCGCGACCGCGGTGGGTTTCGATTCGCTGTCCAGCTTCGCTCGGCGGTTCAAGGAACTCGTCGCCGTGCCGCCCGCGCGGTTGCGTCGACTGGCCGACGAGGTCGGGGATTCCCCGCTCACCCCCTTCCGCTTGGGCGATCCCCGCCAGCCGGCGGTCCGCGTCCGCCTCGACGTGCCGGACGCGGTGCGTCCTGCACCCCGGGTCCGCATCTGGGCGGGGTGGTTCGCCCAGCCGGCGCCTTTCGGGTTGCCGGCCGGGGGCGTCCTCGCCGACCGGGCGGACGAGGTGGAGATCCCCTTGTCACCGGGGCATCCTTGGCTGCTGGCGAATGTGTTGCCGGCGTCCGCCGACCCCGACGAGCAGATCGCGCCCCTGCAGCCGATCGTGGCGGTGCACCCTGCACCCATCACGTCCCCGTGCACGGTGACGCTCCACTTCTCCCCGGCCAACTCGACCGTGCCGATCCTGACCGCGTTGCCGAGCCTGCGCCGCCCCGACTGACCGCCTGCTGACGCCGTCGGGCTGAGACCGCAGGATCGGACAAACGCCGCCGCGGTGGGCTGACGTAACGTCGTGCTCATCGCGGCAGATGCCGCCCCACTGCACACCGCACCACTGCACACCGCACCACCCCCCGCCACAGCCACGATGAGGAGAAGCGATGACCACCCACGGCAATCCCGTCTGGATCGACTTCGGGTCGACCGACTTCGCGGCCAGCAAGGCCTTCTACGAGGGCCTCTTCGGCTGGACCTTCGAGGACTCCGGGCCCGACATGGGCCACTACAACATGATCCACTCCGAGGGAGACCTGATCGGCGGCGGCATGGACGCCGCGGGCTTTACCGACCCCGATGGCCGGCAGTTGCCCAGCGCGTGGGGCGTCTACCTCGGCGCCGCCGACGCCGCGGCCGCGGTCGAGAAGGCGACGGCCGCGGGGGCCACGGTGCTCGCACCGGCGCAGGCGGCCGGGGACGCCGGCGTCCATGCGAACCTGATCGACCCCACCGGGGCCGGGATCGGGGTGTGGCAGGCCGGGGACATCACGTCGTTCGTGTTCTCCGGGCGTCCAGGGACCCCGGCCTGGTTCGAGTTGATGACGCAGGACTTCGACGCGTCGGTGGCCTTCTACTCCGAGGCGTTCGGTCTCGACCCCCACCCGATGTCCGAGTCGATGGAGGACAGCTTCCGTTACGTCACCCACGGCCCCCAGGACAGGGCGTCCTACGGGATCTGTGACGCGAGCGCACTCGTTCCCGCCGAGATGGGTTCGTTCTGGCGGGTCTACTTCGTCGTCGACGGCTGCGACGCGGCCGTGGCGAAGGTCAAGGATCTCGGCGGCTCGGTGCTGGACGGTCCGACCGACTCCCCCTTCGGCCGCATCGCGACAGTCGCCGACCCGGCGGGCGCGCACTTCCAGGTCGTCTCGCCGAGCGAGTCCGTGCCGGAGTAGTCGGCACGAAAGCACCTCGGCCCGGTCCTGGCCATTGCTGTGCGCGTGGGGGCGCGCCTACGATGGAACGTCCTCCACCGCGGTCAGTGCCGACCGGATCCCTCCGCCCCACACCACCCGGGAGCCCCATGTCCGCCACCGCCGCCTCCGAATCCGCCACCCCGGCGTCCGGTCAGGACGCGCCCACGGCGTCCGCCATGCCCACGGCATCCGCCGCGCCCACCGCGCCCACCGCGTCCGCCTCGACCGGCCACCGCTCGATCATCACGATCCTGCTGGTTGCCGCCTTCGTGGTGATCCTCAACGAGACCACGATGAACGTGGCCCTGTCCTCGATCATGACCGGCTTCGGCGTCACCGAACGCGCCGCGCAGTGGCTGACGACGGCCTTCATGTTGACGATGGCCGTCGTCATCCCGGTCACCGGCTGGATGCTGGAGCGCCTGACCACGCGCACGGTGTTCACCGTGGCCATGGGCCTGTTCAGCCTCGGCACCCTGCTCGCGGCCCTCGCCCCGTCGTTCCCGCTGCTGCTGGTCGGACGCGTCGTGCAGGCCTCCGGCACCGCGGTGATGATGCCCCTGCTGATGACGACGATCATGCTCCTCGTCCCGCCGCAGGGCCGAGGAGCGATGATGGGCACCATCTCGATGGTGATCTCGGTCGCGCCCGCCGTCGGGCCCACCCTCTCGGGCGTGCTCCTGCAGATCGGGTCCTGGCGTTCCATCTTCGCCTTCGTCCTGCCGATCGCGCTCCTGATGCTCGTGCTGGGACGCCTCAAGCTGCGCAACGCCAACGAACCGCGCCGCGTGCCGCTCGACGGCTGGTCGATCCCGCTGACGATCATCGCGTTCGGGCCGCTGGTCTACGGACTGTCGCTGATCGGCGACGCGACCGTCCCCTTCTGGCAGCCCATGCTCGCCATCGGCATCGGCATCGCCGGCCTGGTCGGGTTCGCGGCGCGCCAGTTCGTCCTGCAGGCCGCGGACCGCGCGTTCCTCGACCTCCGCACCTTCACGCACGGCCCCTTCACGGTCGCGCTGATGATGATGGCCATCGGCATGATGGCCCTGTTCGGGACGATCATCATGCTGCCCCTGCTGCTCCAGCGCGCCTACGGGCTCGAACCCATCCAGGTCGGCCTGATGATGCTGCCCGGCGGCATCGCGATGGGCGTGATGGGTCCCCTCATCGGACGCCTCTACGACCGGATCGGCCCCCGCCCGCTCGTGGTGCCGGCGTCCCTCGTGGTGCTGGGCGCGTTCGTCTTCTTCGCGTTGCTGTCACCGGCCACCCCGTGGTGGCAGGTGATGCTCGCGCACATGGTCATGAGCACGTCGTTCGCATTCATCTTCACGCCGCTGTTCACCGTCGCCCTGGGGTCGCTGCCGAAGCGGCTGTACTCGCACGGGTCGGCGGTGATCGGCACGGTCCAACAGGTCGCCGGCGCGGCCGGGACCGCCCTGTTCGTCACCGTGTTCGCCATGCAGGCGGACGCCGCGGCCGCCGCGGGTGCCGCCCCCGGTCCGGCCATGCTGGCCGGCTCGCACTGGGCGTTCCTCGGCGCCGGTGCGGTCTGGACCGCCGCCGTCGTGGCGGGCCTGTTCCTGCGGCGTCCGGTCGAGGAAGAGGGCGCGTAGCAGGGCGGCGCACGGGCGGCCAACCGGGCCGTGCTCGAATCCCCTCCGTTCCCCTGTACGTGGCAGCAGGATCCGTCTAGCGTCGAGATCAACACTTCCACCGAGGAGGAGGACCATGGCGCACGGCGACATCACCCACATCGACATCCCGGTCTCGGACATGCGAAAGGCGGCCGAGTTCTACCAGGACCTCTTCGGCTGGCGGATCGAGGAGATCCCCGGCTACGAGGACTACCCCATGTGGCGGGCCCCGAACCAGATCAGCGGCGGCGGCCTCGCCCCTCGCGAGGACGACTTCACCCAGCCCCGCTCCTACGTCGAGGTCGACTCGATCGACGACGTCCTCGCCAAGGTCGAGGCACACGGCGGAACCGTCACGCTGCCCAAGACGTCCATCGACGAGAACAGTTGGTTCGCCGCGTTCACCGACCCCGACGGCAACGCGATGGGCCTCTACGAGGGCCGCGCCGACGTCGACGGCGGCGAGGCCTGACCCTTCCCGACGTCGGCCGGGAGGACGGCCGGGTCAGACGGCCTCTTCGTGGACCTGGTCCCCCAGTGGGACCAGGTCCACGTCGGCTTGGGTGACCTCGCGCACCAGCGGCAGCGCGGCGTCCGGGTCGTCGACCGACAAGGTCAACAGGACGGACGCCCCCCAGTCGGCGTCCACGACGTCCACGCCGCGGTTCATCAGGGCGCCGTGGACGCGGCCGGCATCGGCGGCGTCCACCTCGAGCCCGACGAGCCGACGGACGACCGGCCGCACCCGCGGCGTCCCGGCCAACGCGTCGGAGACCGCGTCGGAATAGGCCCGCACGAGGCCGCCCGTGCCGAGCAGGATCCCGCCGAAGTAGCGCGTGACGACGGCGACGACGTTCGAGACGCCCGCGCCCCGCAGCACCTCGAGCATCGGCATACCCGCCGTGCCGGCAGGTTCGCCGTCGTCGGAGGACCGCTCGATCGGCTGGGCGTCCGGAACGTCGACGATGAACGCGGTGCAGTGGTGGCGCGCGTCCGGATAGGTGGAGCGGACCGACGCGATGACCGCGCGGGCGGCGTCCTCGTCGTCGACGCGGGCGAGGCGCGTGATGAACCGCGACCTCTTGACCTCGAGCTCGGACTCGGCCGAGAAGCCGCGTGGGAGCCAGAGGGTCATGGACGTCATCCTTCCACGCGGGCCCCCATGGGAGGATGACGCTGATGAACGCGATCCCAGCCCCCAACCCGTCCATCCGTGCCGAGGCCCGCGCCCTGAGCGACGCCCAGGCCAAGCCCAAGGGTGCCCTCGGCCGTCTGGAGGACCTGGCCGTCTGGATGGCCGCCTGCCAGGGCGAGTGCCCGCCGGTCCCGCTGACGGACGTCCGGGTGGTCGTCTTCGCGGGCGACCACGGCATCGCGGACGAAGGCGTCTCGGCCTACCCGGCCGAGGTGACCCCCGCGATGGTGCACGGCATCCTCGCCGGTCGGGCCGGGGTCAACGCGCTGGCCCGCTCGGTCGGCGCGACCGTGTCGGTGTACGACCTCGGCGTCCGTGACCTGCAGGGGGTGCCGGACGAGGTGAGCCGGTTCCGCATCGGCCCGGCGCGTCCCATCCACCTCAAGGACGCCCTGACGCAGGCCGAACTCAGCGCTGCCCTGACGGCGGGCGACACCATCGCCGCCGAGGCGATCGCCGAGGGGGCCCAGGTGCTGATCGCCGGTGACCTGGGCATCGGCAACACGACACCCGCGGCCGCCCTCGTGGCGGCGTCCCTGGACCTGCGCGGCGCGGACGTCGCCGGGCGCGGCACCGGTTTGGACGACGCGGGGTTGACCCGCAAGGTCGCCCTCATCGACCGGGCCCTGGACCGCATCGGCGATCGCGCCGTCGACCCCTGGCAGCGCCTGGCCGCGCTCGGGTCGGCCGACATCGCCGCGGCCACGGGCTTCATCGGCGGGGCTGTCCGGCGTGGTGTGCCGGTCGTCGTGGACGGCCTGGTCGCCAGCGCGGAGGCCCTGGTGGCGGACGAGGTGTTCCCCGGAGCGCGCCAGTGGATGGTCGCCGGCCACCGGTCGACCGAACCCGGGTGCGAACTGGCCCAGCACCACCTGGGGCTCGCCCCCATCTTGGAGTTGGGCATGCGGTTGGGCGAGGGCTCCGGCGCCGTGCTGGCGGTGGGGGTGCTCAACGCGGCCATCGCCTCCCTCCGCGAGGTGGCGCTGCTGTCGGACCTCTGATGGAGGTCCTGCTCGACGGGCTGCGCCTGGCCTGGGGGACGCTGACGGCGATCCCCGGCCCGGCACCGCGGCGGGTCGACCGGCGTGTGGCCGGGGTCGCCATGGCACTCGGGTGGCTGGTCGTGCTGCCGGTGACGCTGGCGTGCGCGGCGATCGGCTGGGGGCTGGTTCGGGTTGGCGTTCCCGAGACGGCTGCGGGGCTCGTGGTGGTGGCACTGCTGGCGCTGGCGACAAGGGCCATCCATGCGGACGGGCTGGCCGACACGACGGACGGCCTGGGCTCCGGACGTCCACGCGACGCGGCGCTGGAGATCATGCGACGCGGTGACGTGGGCCCCATGGGTGTGCTGGCCGTCGTGCTGGTGTACGGGCTCCAGGGCGCGCTGCTCGGCGACCTGCTGGTTCGCCCGGGCGGCTGGGTGCTGGCCGGGCTCGGCCTCGCGGTCGGACGCCTCGCCCTCACCCACGGGTGCTCGCGCGCGGTCCCGGCCGCGCGGTCGGAGGGGTTGGGGCTCGGCGTCGCCGGGTCCGTGCCCGTCTGGCTGGGCCCCGCCCTGACCGTCGCGCTGTTCCTCGCCGGGATGGTGCTCACCGACGCCCTCACGGGCTGGTACGGAACCGGGCTCGACCGCAACGCCTGGGCATGGGGCCTCGTCCTGGGCACCCTGTTGTCGGGTGGAGTCCTGGCGCTGGCGATCCGCAAACTCGGCGGCATCACCGGGGACGTCCTCGGGGCCATGGTGGAAGTCATGGCCGTCGGCGTGCTGCTGGGGCTGGCCATCCGCTGAGTACCCCCGTCCCCGCCGAGGGCTCCCCTTCGGCCCGCCGAGGGCTCCCCTTCCGCCCGCCGAGGGCTCGCCTTCAACCCGTCGAGGGCTCCGCTTCCGTCCGCCGAGGGGTCGCCTTCAACCCGTCGAGGGCTCCGCTTCCGCCCGCCGAGGGCTCCCCTTCCGCCCGCCGAGGGCTCCCCTTCCGCCCGCCGAGGGCCTGCCCAGCGGACAACCAGATCCCCCTTCCATCCTCAGCATCGCTGCTGGGCCTACCCTCGTCCCATGAGCACACCGAGCCCGTTCGACACCTACCTCGACGGCCTCCCGCAGGGACCCGAGCGAAACCTGTACGCCCACGTGCTGGCCATCATGCGCGAGGAGTTGCCGGGAGCGACGGAGACCATGTCGTACGGCATGCCTGCTTTCAAGGTGGACAGCAAGGGCGTGGGCAGCCTCATGGTGACGAAGAAGCACCTCTCGCTGTACCCGCACTCGGGCTCCACCCTCGGCACGCTGGCCCAGGACATCGCCGGGTTCGGTCACACCAAGAGCGCCCTGCACTTCACCCCGGAACAGCCCCTCCCCGATGACCTGGTGCGCCTGGTAGTGCGGACGCGCTTGGCCGAACTGGGCTGAGCGGGGAGCCCTCGGCGGGCGGAAGGGGAGCCCTCGGCGGGCGGAAGGGGAGCCCTCGGCGGGTTGAGGGGGAGCCCTCGGCGGGTTGAGGGGGAGCCCTCGGCGGGCGGAAGGGGAGCCCTCGGCGGGTGCGCGGCCTACGGCTCCACGCGGAGCGGCCGGCCGGCGACCATGAGGATGACGTCGTCCACCACGCGTCCCAAGGCCTGGTTGGTACGGCCCAGCAGGTCCGCGAAGACCCGGCCCGAGGCGTGCTCCGGAACGACACCCCAGCCCACCTCGTTGGTGACGAGCACGATGGGTCCGGGATGGTGGGCCACGGCGTCCGCCAACTCGGCGCTGAGGTCCCGGACCGCGGCGGCCAGCTCGGAGCCCGGGGTGTCCCAGCCCAGGGCGTCCAGTTGTCGCGTCAGCCACGTGCCCACGCAGTCGATGAGCACGGGGCCGGACTCCGCACGGATCGCGGCCGCGACGTCCACCGTCTCGACCGTCGTCCACGCAGCCGGACGGGCCAGCCGGTGCCGTGCCACCCGGGCGGCCCACTCGGCGTCCACGGCCGGGTCCGCCGGATACCCCGGCGTGATGTAGGTCACCGCCGCCAGGACGCGCAACAGGCCTTCCGCGTGACCCGACTTGCCGGACCGCACGCCGCCGGTGACCAGGACTCGACCCACGGAGCTCACCCTAGCCAATGGGACCGCGGACTATGGTTGTCGCCGTGATGGCCAGCCCCCGTTTCACCTTCGTCCGCCATGGCCAGTGCGTGGCCAATGCACAGGGGCGCGTCGTGGGTCAGCTCGACAGCCCCCTCACCCCCTTGGGGCACACCCAAGCCGAGGGCGCAGCCGTCCTGCTCGCCGGACGCCGCGACCTCACGGCCGTCATCACCTCCGACCTGCAGCGCACGCTGGCGACCGCCCGGATCATCGCCGGGGTCCTCGACCTGCCCCTGTTCCGCGAACCCGGCCTGCGTGAGCAGACCTTCGGGTCGATGGAGGGGCAACTGTTCTCCGAGCTGACGGCGTCCAGCACCGGCGCCGCCCACATCAACGAGGTGCGCTGGGGCAACGGCGAGTCCGTGGCGGATGTCCACGCCCGCCTCATCGAGACCTTCGCCCGCATCGAGGCGGCCCACCCGGGGCCCGTGGTGCTGGTGACCCACAGCCACGTGATCCAGATCGCCATGTCCCTGCTCCGGGGTCGCGGCGCCCGCGACATCGAGTGGTTCGACCTACCCAATGGGGGCGTCGTCAACGGTCCCGTCCCCGTCCCGCCTGCTCAGGCGGGCGAGGCGGCCGGGGCGGGTCGGTCCTCGAACGAGCGCACGAACACCGGGACGTCCGGCGTCGAGGTCGCCGGGTCGAAGCGGTAACCGGCCTCGTCGAAGCCCGACAGCGCCCCGACCGTCCGGACGCGGTGGCGCACCAGCCAACCCGCCATCGCACCGCGGGCCCGCTTCGCGAAGAACGACACGACCTTGCGGGAGCCCCGAGCGTCGGTGTCCTCGAAGCGGGGCGAGATGATGCGGGCGCCCAGGACGTCCGGGCGCACCGACTTGAAGTACTCGTCCGAGGCGAGGTTCACCACCACGCCCGCCCCGGGCGACTCGGCCAAATCGTTCTTGAGCACCTGTGTGATGCGGTCGCCCCACCAGTCGTAGAGCGAGGCCCCTCGGGACGTCCGCAGCCGGGTGCCCATCTCCAGCCGGTAGGGCTGGACCAGATCCAGCGGACGCAGCACGCCGTACAGCCCCGACAGGATCCGGACGGTCTTCTGCGCCTCGGTGAAGTCACGCTCGTCGAAGCGCTCGGACGCCGCCATGCCCCGGTACACGTCGCCGTCGAAGGCCAGGACGGCCTGCTTGGCATTCTTCGGGGTGAAGGGCAGCGAGAACTCGGCGTACCTCTGGGCGTTGAGCGCGGCGAGCTCGTCGGAGATGTGCATGAGCGCGGCGATGTCGGAGATCGACTTGGTGCGCAGCACCTCGATGAGCGCCTCGGACTCATCGAGCAGCCGGGGCTCGGTGTGCTTGCGGGTGGCGGGCTTCGTCTCGTAGTCCAGCGACTTCGCCGGGGACAGCAGCGTGATCACCCCCCGAGGCTAGCCGGTGTGAGGGCGCCTTCCGGGGTTGTTCGACCGGAGGTAGCGCCATCTGGACCACATGTGGTGCTGCGGCGGCATGAGCGCGTTCGCGTTCCCCCTTGTCAATGCGATTCAGCGAAACACAGGTCACCCGCCCTGTGGTCCAGATGGCGCTACGTCGTCCGCCACCCGAGCACACGGGTGGGAAACGGGTGGAAAAAGAGGCCTCAGTCCGCCTCACGCGGCCAGGCGTTCGGCGTGCACCCGCCGAGGTCCAGGCTCTGCTGCATCATGACCGGCGCCGGGTCGCCGACCTTCGGGCAGCCGACGTGGCCCTGGCCGAGGAAGTGCCCCACCTCGTGGTTGACGAGGTAGGAGCGGTACTCCGCGAGGTCGTCGTAGGTCGGGGTCATGTACTTCCAGCGGTCCGAGTTGAGGACGACCCGGTCCCCCACGCGGCAGTTCCACTTCGACTCCACGTCGGCGGGCTTGCACAGCTCGTTGGTGGTGTCCGGCGAGGTCACGTAGATGGTGAGCTTGGCCGCCTCGGCGTCAGCCACCAGCCGGAACGTTCGCTTGCCGTAGCCGACCCAGCCCCGCAGGTCGTCGAAGGTGGCCTGGATCGTGCGGGCGACCTCGTCGGCGTCCAACTCGGTCGTGTCCTCGACCTGGACGCGGTACGGGACGACCTCGGGCGCCGCGACGGCCGGCTCGGCCGTGACGGTGTTGGACAGGTACACCCCGGACGCCTTGGTGTCGGACGTCCACACCTGCTGCCGCGCGATCTCGGGGATGGTCGGCGTCGGCGAGGGGGCCGGGACCTGCACCGGGGCGTACGCCTCGGGTGGGCGCTGGCTCATCCAGCCCCAGAGCACGCCGAGCACCGTCAGGATCACGACGAACGTGAGCCACCAGAGCCGCGACGAGCGCGACGAGCGCGACGACGCATCGCCCGTCCGTGTCTCGGGGTCCTCCGTCTGGGTCACGCCACCACCCTAGGCGACCGCTTCGAGGATTCCGCGAAGGGCGCACCCACCCCGCCCACCCGCGGAGGGCTCCACCGAGCCCCAGGCGCACGTCCCGCCAACCCGGCCCGGGGAGGAGGGGTCGCAGGCTAGGTTGTTGGGCGTGAAGTTCCTCTTCCTGGGCGCCGGTGCGATCGGCACGTACGTCGGCGGGTCGCTCGCCAGTGCCGGACACCAGGTGGCCTTCCTCGAACAGCCCACGCCGGCCGAGCAGATCGCCCGCGACGGCTTGGTGGTGGAGACGACCTCCGGGCGTCGCGAGGTGCGCGACGTGACGCTCTTCACCGATGCCGGCACGGCCCTGGACGCCGGCCCCTGGGACGTGACCGTGTTCGCCCTGAAGTCCTTCGACACGGTCGAGGCCGTGGAGCAACTCATCGCCACCGGACGCCCCGTGCCCCCGATTCTGTCCCTGCAGAACGGGGTCGACAACGAGCCCGCGATCGCCGCGCGGCTGGGCGAGGACCAGGTCATCGCCGGCACGGTCACGACGGCGATCGGCAAGCCGGGAATCGGCCACGTGGTTGAGGAGAAGCACCGCGGCGTCGGCATCGCCGTGGGCCACCCGCTCTCCGGGCCGCTCGTCGACGCGCTCAACGAGGCCCGGCTCGGCGCCCGGATCTTCCCCTCGGCCGGTCCGATGAAGTGGTCGAAGCTGCTCACGAACCTGCAGGGCAGCGCCACGTCGGCGATCCTCGACCTGTCGGTGGGTGACGTCTTCTCCGACGGTCGCCTCCTCACCCTGGAGACCGCGTCGATGCGCGAGTGCGTCGCCGTCATGCGGGCGCTCGGATTCGAGCCCGTCGACCTCCCCGGCACCCCGGTCCGCGCCCTCGCCTGGGCCGTCGAGAAGCTCCCCCGCTGGCTCACCGGGCCGATCTTCACCCGCGCGCTCGGCGGCTCGCGCGGACACAAGATGCCCTCCCTGCACATCGACCTCCACAGCGGGCGGGGGCGTTCCGAGGTCGGGTACCTGCACGGGGCGGTCGTCCGGCACGGCGCGTCGGTCGGGGTCCCGACCCCGGTGAACGCGGTGCTCACCTCTGTGCTGCAGGGCCTGACCGACGGCACCGAGGACATGGAGGCCTTCCGCCACCACCCCGAGGCTCTGCTGGCACGGATGCCCTAGTCAGCCGACGCTCGCTTGAAGCTGGGCCCGCATCTCGTCCATCGTCTCCAGGATCGAGACGGTCTCGTCCAGCGGGAGCAGCGGCGACTCAGTGGCGCCGTCCGCGACGAGTTGGGCCAGGTGGGCCGCCTCGAAGCAGAGTCCGTGGTGGCCCTCGATCGCGGGACGATCCGACTCCACCACCGTGCCGTCCCGGGTCACGAGCCGAACCGTGCCCGGCATGTAGAAGTCGGCGTCGAGTTCCAGCCGTGCCTCGCTCCCACTGATGGACGCCGTCGTCGGCGTCCTCGCCGCCAGCGTGGTGTCGACCAGCCCGATCGCGCCCGAGGCGTACTCGAACACCGCCGCCACCTGGCGGTCGACGCCCGTCGGGGCCAGGGTGCCCCGCGCGGTGACCCGCGACGGCGTCCCCAGAACGAAGGAGGCGTACGAGACGGGGTAGACGCCCAGGTCGAGCAACGCTCCGCCCGCGAGCTCGGGCGCGAACAGCCGCGAGGCGGGGTCGAACGCGAACCACTGCCCATGGTCGACCGTGAAGGTCTCGACCTCGCCCAGGACGCCGTCCGCCAGCACCTGCCGGACGATGTCCGTGCGGGGCAGGAACCGGGTCCACATGGCCTCCAGGCAGGCGACGCCGGCCGCACGGGCGGCGTCCACCACATCGCGCGCCTCGGCGGCCGTCCGCGTGAACGCCTTCTCGACCAGCACGTGCTTGCCGGCGGCGATGGCGAGCAGGGCCTGCTCGCGGTGGTGCGAGTGGGGCGACGCGACGTAGACGGCGTCGACGTCCGGGTCGGACACCAGCGCCTCGTACGAGTCGTGCACACGCTCGATGCCCCACTGATCGGCGAAGGCCCGGGCCCGCTCCTGCGAACGTGAGCCGACCGCCACCACGCGTTGGCGCGTGTGGCGAGCCAGCGCGTCCACGAACGAGGATGCGATCCAGCCGGGGGCGAGGATCCCCCAGCGCAGGGGCGGCGCCTCGGCGGGATCGGGCGTGCGGGGCGAGGGAAGAGTGACCATGGCCCATCCAACCACGGCTAGGGTGTCGCCATGAGCGAGGTTCCCGACGGATCCGACCCGCACGCGCTCGCGAACTGGCTGTTCGACCTGGCCCGGCAGGGCGAGACCGCACGCCTCGCCGCCTACGTGGACGCCGGGGCCCCGGTCGACCTGACCGACGCCGCGGGCAACACCCTCCTGATGCTCGCCGCCTACCACGAGCACGCCGACACCGTCCGGGCCCTGGTCGCCCGCGGCGCGGACGTCAACGCCCTCAACCACCGCGGCCAGTCCCCGTTGTCGGGCGCGGTCTTCAAGCAGGCGGACGCCGTCCTCACGGCCCTGCTCGAGGCCGGCGCCGACCCGGACGCCGGCGTCCCCTCGGCTCGGGCGACCGCGCAGATGTTCGGACGCCCCGACCTGTTCGGCTGAGCGTCAAGGAGCCCCCCTCGACTCCCTCCGATGGCCTGCGGCGCGGGCGCGCCGGCGGCATCATGGAGGAGGAGGTGGTGGCCGAGTGGCGCCACCGTCCTGAGGAGGGGAGGTGTCCAGGACGTACGTGGTGACCGGGGCTGGCTCCGGCATCGGGAAGAAGACGACGGAGATCCTGCGGGAGCGGGGCCACCGTGTCATCGGCGTCGACCTGAGGGGGGCCGACGTCGTCGCTGACCTGTCGACCCGTGAGGGCCGTGAGGCAGGTGTCCGGGACTCGGTCGCCGCCGCGGACGGGGTCGTCGACGCCGTCATCACCTGCGCAGGCCTGGCGCTCGGGAGGGCGATCACCGCCCGGGTGAACTACTTCGGGATGACGGAGTTCCTGACCGGAATCCGACCCACCCTGGCCCGTTCGGACGCCCCGCGCGCGGCGCTCATCTCCTCGATGGCGTCGCTGCAGCCGAACCACCCCGGGCTCGTCGACGCCCTCCTGGCCGACGACGAGGACGCCGCCGTCGCGATCGCGGAGGAGCTCGAGGCCGACCCGCAGACCAGCAACCTGATCTACGGGTCCACCAAGCGGGCGATCTCCCGGTGGGTCCGTCGCGTCTCGATCACGCCGGACTGGGCCGGCGCGGGGATCCCCCTGAACGCGGTGGGGCCCGGCATCGTCCTCACGCCGATGACGGCCGACCTGCTGGCCACCCCGGAGAGCACCAAGGGCGTGGACGCCGTCGTCCCGATGCCGCTCAACTACCACCAGTCGCCCGAGTCGATCGCCCACCTGCTGATCTGGCTCACGTCGGTGGAGAACACCCATTGCGCCGGCCAGACCATCTACTGCGACGGCGGGTCGGACGTGGTCCTGCGCGGCGAGGACGTCTGGACCTGGGCCGACCCGGCCGTGCAGGAGTACATGGGCCGGGCGTTCGCGGCGATCCACGTGCCCGAACCGTGACGCGTGGCCTCGCGGGTGGGCGTCCGAACCGGGCGCCCGCCCGCGGGGTCGGCGCGCTCAGGGCACCAGGAAGGGGATGACCAGCGAGATGGTCAGGCCCGTCAGGCCCGTGGCCAGGCCCGAGAAGGCGCCCTGGGTCTGGCCCTCCTGGAACGCGCGGGACGTCCCGATGCCGTGCGAGGCCACCCCCATGGCGAGCCCTCGCGCGCGCGGGTCGCTCACCCGCGCCACCGTCAGCAGCCACGGCCCGAACACGGCACCGCCGAGGCCCGCCACCATCACGAACAGGACGGTGATGGCCGGCCAGCCACCCAGCGACTCGGACAGGGCCATGGCGATCGGAGTGGTGGACGACTTCGGCGCCATCGAGATCGCCAGCTGCTCGGAGCCGCCCAGCAGGATCGTCAGCCAGTACCCCGAGAGGATGGAGAACACGGCGCCGAAGACGACGGCGCCGATGACCATCCCGGCGGCCTCGCGCACATGGGAACCCTGCCGGTACAGGGGCAGCGCCAGCGCCACGGTGGCGGGCCCGAGCAGGAAGGTCAGGATCCCGGCCCCGCTCGCGTAAGCGGAGTAGTCGATCCGCAGCACGACCAACAGGCCACCGATCACGGCGGCGGACACCAGCAGCGGGGTCAGCAGCGGGTTGCGACCGGACCGCTCCCACAGCTTGTCGGCCGCCCAGTAGATCCCGACGGTGAGCGTGAGAGCGAACAACGGGGAGGTCGACAGCCAGGCCCAGGTCTCGGCGAACCTCATGCCGCGCCCCCCTCGGGGGCCCGGTCGACGCGGCGGCGGGGGCGTAGCAGCGTCGCCAGCCAGGCGACGAGCAGGAACGTGGCCACCCACGACACCACGGAGCCGACCAGGGCGGGCACCCACTGAGAGGCGATCTGCGGTGCCACGACGATGAAGCCCACGGTGCTCGGCAGGAACATGATGGGGAGGTAGTGGACCAAGCGGTCGGCCGCCCGCACGGTCGAGCTGTCCTCCTTCGGACGTCGCCACGCCAGCCAACCCAGGAAGAGCACCATGCCGACGACGGGGCCCGGGATGGGCACCCCCGTCAGCCGTACCAACACCTCGCCGACCAGCTGGCAGGCGAGGATGATCGCGAGTCCACCGAGCATGGACGTCAATGTGGCACCCGAGCCCACCCTGAACGCTCCCCCAGTCCCCTCGCGGACGCTGGCCGCGCGGCGCCGAGTGTGATGGGCTCGGGGGGAACCCATCCAGGAGGACCGACAGCATGACCGACCCGAACCGTCCCGCGGGGTTCCCCGACCCGAACGGCTCCCGGGAGCCGTGGGAGGGTACTTGGCGCGAAGCTCACCGCGATCCCTATGCGCACAGCTCCGTCGAGCGCCGCAAGCCCGCCAGCACCAAGGTGATCACCGGGCTGGCCTGGGCGGCCGCCGGAGCCGTGGCCGTGAGCAGCGCACCCCTCGGGTTCGGGGCGTTGGGCGGCGTCCGGACGCTCTGGGGCCTCGGCTCCACAGGGGAGCGGACGACGGAGGTGGCGGAACCGTTCACGTCGCTGGAGCTGGACAGCCGGGACGTGGCCGTCCGGGTGCGCTACGACGACGTCCCCAACGCCCGCCTCGTCGAGGAGGACCTGCCGACGGGCCAGATGGCGTACCGGGTCGAGGACGGCCGGCTCGTGGTCGACCACCGGGCCCAGTCCTCGATGTGGCGGTGGTTCTCCCGGGAAGGCCTCACCGTCGTGCTCCCGCGCTCCATGGCGGCGGGCACTCCCGACGTCACCGTCCGGGCGGGGACCGCCTCCGTGGACCTGGAGGGTCGGTACGGGACGGTCGACGTCCGGAACGGGGTCGGTTCCATCGACGCGAACGGCGAGTTCGACAAGGTGGTCGCGACCACGGGAACCGGCAGCATCGACGTCCGGGGCACCGTGGCCGAGGTGCGAGCGGAGGCCCAGACCGGGTCCGTCGACATCCGGCTCGAGGGCGACACCCAGCCGCGCGAGGTGAACGCCCGCACCGGGACCGGGTCGGTGGACATCCGGGTGCCGTCGGGCCGGTACGACGTCGAGACGAAGACCGGGACGGGCGGCACCGACGTGGGCGTGGACCACGACTCCACCTCCCCCCACCGAATCGTCGCCGAGACCGCGACGGGATCCATCGACATCGACGATTGAGGCTCACCTAGGCTTTCGCCCATGGACATCCTGGGCCTGCCACTGCACCCCCTCGTCGTGCACCTCGTCGTGGTGGCCCTGCCTCTTGGCGCCCTGGCGGTGGTGGCCTCCGTCGTCTCCCCGGCCTTCCGGACGCGCTGGGCGATGCTCGCCCTCGGCACGCTCACGCTCGGCACCCTCGGGGCGGTGGCCGCGAAGATCACCGGCGAGGCACTGGCCGAGGCGGTCACCCTGCCCGAACGGCACGAGGCGCTGGGCAACGCGACCGTGCTCACGGCTCTCGGCACCACCGCGCTGGGCTGGTTGTGGTGGTACCTGGAGCGGGGTCGGGCGAAGGCGCCCGTCGGCACGGGCGGTTTCGGTGCGATGCTCGCCGGCGGGCTGCTGGCCTCGGCCGGGTTGGCGCTCGCCGTGCTGACCGCCCTCACCGGCCACGCGGGTGCCCAGGCGACCTGGTCCGCTCGGCTGCAGGCGCCGCTCGGGGCCGGGGCGGCGTCTGCGCCGGCCACGGTCTCGTACTCGGTCGCGGACGTCACCACCCACAACTACCCCGCGGACTGCTGGGCGATCGTCGACGGTGGCGTCTACGACCTGACCCGCTGGGCGGACGCGCACCCGGGTGGGCGTTCGCGCATCCTGGCCCTGTGCGGCACCGACGCCACCGAGCAGTTCCGCGCGCAGCACCGCGATGCGGCTCGCCCGAACGCGCAGCTGGCCGGGCTGAAGGTCGGCGAACTCGGCGGGTGAGGGTGATCGTCCACTCGACAACGGCACCGACACGGGGCTGAGCGATACTCGCCGCCCGGGGTGCCATCGAGTGGGCGCGGACCATCACGGATCCTGCCGAACCATCACAGATCCTGAGTGTCCCGTCGCCGCGCGAGCACGCCGTGCCGGAGAATCCGCCGGTCATGGGACGGCGGGCACCCTGGAGCGAACCGTCGCGCAGGGTGGATAGGCTCTCCCCCATGACCGAAGCGCCCGTGGGATCCGACTTCATCCGCGACCAGATCCGTCGCGACAACGAGGCTGGCACCTATGGCGGGCGGGTCCAGACGCGGTTCCCCCCGGAACCCAACGGCTACCTGCACATCGGGCACGCGAAGGCCATCGTCACCGACTTCGGCATCGCCGAGGACTTCGACGGCGTCTGCAACCTGCGCCTGGACGACACGAACCCCGAGGCCGAGGACACCGAGTACGTCGAGGAGATCAAGGCCGACATCGCGTGGCTGGGCTACACGCCCGGCATCACCGTGCACGCCTCGGACTACTTCGAACAGCTCTACGCCTGGGCCGAGTACCTCGTCAGTGAGGGCAAGGCGTACGTCGACGACCAGGACGCGGAGACGATCTCCGCGCAGAAGGGCGGCTTCGGCAAGCCGGGCACCAACTCGCCGTTCCGCGATCGCACGCCGGAGGAGAACCTCGACCTGCTGCGCCGCATGCGCGCGGGTGAGTTCGCCGACGGCGAGCGGGTACTCCGGGCGAAGATCGACATGGCCAGCGACGAGATGTGGCTGCGCGACCCGGTGATGTACCGGATCCGCCACGTGGAGCACCACAACACGGGCAAGGACTGGGTCCTCTACCCCACCTACGACTGGGCGCACGGGCAGAGCGACGCGATCGAGGGTGTCACCCACTCGCTGTGCTCTTTGGAGTTCGAGTCGCACCGCCCCCTGTACGACTGGTTCCTCGCGAACCTGCCCCTGGAGCAGGCCGCCCCGAAGCAGCAGGAATTCGCGCGCCTGGAGTTGACCCACACCGTCACCTCGAAGCGCCGCCTGCGGACGCTCGTCGAGGAGGGCATCGTCGACGGCTGGGACGACCCCCGCATGCCGACCCTGTCCGGCCTGCGCCGGCGGGGGTACCCGGCGTCGGCGATCCGGGCGTTCTGCGAGGCGGTCGGCATCACCCGCACGAACACGCGCAAGGCGATCGAGGAGCTCGAGTCGTTCGTCCGCCGTGACCTGAACACCACGGCCCAGCGCCGCATGGCGGTGCTGCGTCCGCTGAAGCTCGTCATCACGAACTGGCCGACGGACGCCGCGGGCGAGCCGGTCGTCGAGCACTTCGAGGTCGTCAACAACCCGGAGAACCCGGAGGACGGCGTCCGCTCGGTCGCGTTCAGCGGTGAGCTGTGGATCGAGTCGGACGACTTCGCCGAGGTCCCGCCGCCGAAGTTCTTCCGCCTCTCGCCGGGGCGCGAGGTCCGGCTGCGCGGCGCCTACCTCGTCACCGCGACCGACGTGGTGAAGGACGCCGCGGGCGAGGTCGTGCAGGTCAACGCCGTAGCCGACCTGGAATCCCGCGGTGGCAACGCCCCGGACGGCCGCAAGGTGAAGTCGACGATGCACTGGGTCTCCGCCCGCCATGCGGGGGACGCCCGGGTCGCCCTCTACGAGCGCCTGTTCACCGCCGAGGTGCCCGGTGCCGCGACCGGCGAGGCACTGGACGACGTCAACCCGAACAGTCGCGAGCTGCTGGACGCCAAGGTCGAGGCCGCCCTGGCCGAGGCGAAGCCGGGCGAGGTCGTTCAGTTCGAGCGCCTGGGCTACTTCGCCGCCGATCCCCGGACGCCGCTGCTCTTCCACCGGACGGTGGGCCTGCGCGACGAGTGGGCCTCGATCCAGAAGCGCGGCTGATCCTGCGTGCTGCATTTCCGGGTGGAAGATCCCCAAGGATTCTTGGGGGTCTTCCACCCGGAAATGCCACACCGAGCGGGCAGTACTCTTCTTGACGGAAAAAAGGGGTCGCGAAGAGGCGCCGCGAAGCCGTACCGTGGTGCTTCGTGACCCAGACCCTCAACCCGGTGCGCGCCCGGATCGGCATCTCGCTGTTCTTCTTCACCAACGGCGCCATGATGGCGGGCCTGCTGCCTCGCTATCCCGAGGTGAAGGCGATGTTCGAGCTGTCGAACACCGCGTTCGGGTTCATGGTCGCGATCGGACCGTTGGCGTCCATGCTGGCCTCCTCCCTTCCGGCGCCGCTGATCCGCCGCTTCGGGGCGTCCCGCACGGCACTGCTGTGGACCATCGCGATGGCCGCCGCCATGGTGCTGGCGGGCTTCGCCCCGCACTTCCTCGTGTTCGCGTTCGCCCTGGCCTTGGCCGGTTTCTCCGACGCGATCGTGGACGCGGCGCAGAACGTCCACGGCGTCCGGGTCGAGGACGCCTACGGCAAGACCATCATCAACTCCCTCCACGCGCTGTGGAGCCTGGGCGCCACGACCGGCGGCCTCGTCGGCGCGTGGGCGGCATCGCAGCGGATCCCCCTGTCCATCCACCTGACGGGCGTCGCGATCGCGCTCGTGCTGCTGGCTGCCCTGGCGACCCGGCTCGGACGCCTGCCCAACGGCGGACGCCCGGTGGTCACCGACGAGCACGCCGAACCGCTCCCGACCAAGCTGCCCAAGGGGGCCTGGCGGCTCATCCTGCCGCTGGCGTTCCTGGCGATCGCGGGGGTCCTCACCGAGGACATCGCCGCCAACTGGTCCGCCCTCTACCTCGTCCAGGTGGTCGGCGTCACCGCCGGCGTCGGTGGCCTCGGCTACGCGGTCATGCTGGCCGCCCAGTTCGTGGGCCGCGTGCTCGGCGATCCCGCGACGGACCGGTGGGGGCGCGTCAACGTCGCCCGCGTGGGTGGTGCGATGATCGCGGCCGGCGGCGTCCTGATCGTCTTCTTCCCCATGCTGCCGACGGTGCTCATCGGCTACGTGCTCGCCGGCTACGGCTGCGCCACCATCGTCCCTGCGGCGTACGCCGCGGCCGGGCGCCTCCGGGGGTTGCCGGAGGGGGCGGGCATCACGTACGTGAGTTGGCTGCTGCGGGTCGGCTTCGTCGTCACGTCCCCGATCGTCGGCTCGATCGCCGACCTCACGAACCTGCGGGTCGGCCTGTTCCTGCTGATGATCGGTGGGCTCGCGGTGGCGCATCTGGCGAAGGTGCTGCGGCCCGTGGACCACGCCGCGTGATCGAACGCTGCGTTTCCGACCACGAGGCCCTCGCCTGCAAAGTGAACAAGTGAACATCCGATTCTGGTCCTGAGGGGGAGACAAGGGCGACGGAACCGACGTAGCGTCCCCGGCAAGCTCCGGACGCACTGTCGCGTCCGCGCAACCCCGAAGGGACCCACATGAAATCAAGGAAGTGGCTCGCGGGAGCGGCGGTGATGGCTCTGGCCACCCCGTTCGGTGTCGCCCACGCGGCGCAGCCCACCGCGCTCGATCGCTTCGAGACGGCCCCGTCCGGCCAGATCGACAGCAAGCTGGTGCCGAACTCGCAGAGCAAGGCCCTCGTCCGCGTCATCGTCGAGGTGACCGGCGACCCGGTCGCAGTCGTCCAGGCGAAGACCGACAAGGAGCTGACGGCCCAGCAGAAGGCCGCAATCCGCGAGGACCTCAAGAACAAGCAGAAGGCCGCCAAGGACATGGCCAAGGCGCTCGGCGGCAAGGTCCTCGCCGAGATGCAGGACGCCTACAACGGCGTCAAGGTCGAGGTTGCGGGCTCCGCCCTCGCCGACCTCGCGAAGGCCCCGAACGTCAAGGCGATCCACGCCGTCGAGATCCACACCCGCACCAACGCCACCTCGGGCGCCTACCTCGGCGTCCCGCAGGTCTGGAAGGACACCGGCTTCACCGGCAAGGGCGTCAAGGTCGGCATCATCGACACCGGCATCGACTACACCCACGCCATGTTCGAGGGCCCCGGCACCGTGGAGGCCTTCGAGAAGGCGGACGCCAAGGACACCAAGCCGGCCGACCCGGCCCTGTTCGGCCCGGAAGCCCCGCGCGTCAAGGGCGGCTACGACCTCGTCGGCGACGCCTACGACGCCAGCGCCGACCCCGGCGACCCCGCTCTGACCCCGCAGCCCGACCCCAACCCGCTCGATTGCAACGGCCACGGCTCGCACGTCGCGGGCACGGCCGCCGGCAGTGGCGTCGTCGCTGATGGCAGCGCCTACACGGGCGACTACCCCGCCGCAGGCGGGACCGCATGGAAGATCGGCCCCGGCATCGCGCCCGACGCGGACCTCTATGCCTACCGCGTCTTCGGCTGCAGTGGCTCCACCGACGTCACCGTCGAGGCCATTGACATGGCCGTCAAGGACGAGATGGACGTCATCAACATGTCCCTCGGTTCGCCGTACGGCACCGCCGAGGATCCCTCCTCCGTCGCGGCCACCAACGCCGTCGGCGCAGGCGTCGTGGTCGTCGCCTCGGCGGGCAACTCCGGACCCAACCCCTACCTGACCGGCTCGCCGGGCGCGGGCAAGGGCGTCGTCGCCGTCGCCGCCAACGACAGCACCGCCACCTTCCCCGGTGTCGAGATCACGCTGCCGGACGGCACCAAGATCCCCGCGATCAACGCCAACGGCGTCGACCCCGTCCCGGCCGGACCGTTCACCGTCGTCCACCTCAAGGACATTGCGGGTACCCCCGAGAACGAGGCCTTGGGCTGCTCGGTCAATGCCTACACGGCCAACGGCATCAAGCGGGACGGCAACCAGCTGGCCGTCTCTGTGCGTGGGACCTGCGCCCGCGTGGCGCGCGCCGTCTTCGCCCAGAAGGCCGGGGCGGCCGCCGCGGCGATGGTGAACTCCACCGCCGACTTCCCGCCGTACGAGGGACCGATCACCGGCAACCCCGACACGGGTGAGGACTACACCGTCACCATCCCCTTCCTCGGCGTGCGTGGCGTGCTCGGCCCCAACCCCACCGATGACGGGGACAAGCTCGTGGCCAACGACGGCAAGACGGTCACCTTGGCCCGTGCCGATCTGCAGAACCCCGCGTTCACCAACTTCGCGTCGTTCAGCTCGGGCGGCCCTCGCACGGGCGACTCCGGGCTCAGCCCCAACGTCACCGCCCCGGGTGTCTCGATCTTCTCGGCTGAGGTGGGCACCGGCAACGGCGGTTACTTCAACTCCGGCACGTCGATGGCGGCCCCACAGGTCACCGGAGTGGCGGCGCTGAACGTGGAGGCACACCCCGACTGGGACGCCGCGACGATCGCCGCGAACCTCGTCAACACGGCTGACCCGGACAAGGTGGGCAACTACACCATGCACGTGGGTGGCGGCGGTCTCGTCGACGTCATGCAGTCGGTGACCAACCAGGTCACGGCCGTGGGCGACGAGTACACGACCGAGAACGGCGAGACGCTGCGCGAAGCATCGCTGAGCTTCGGCTTCGTGGAGGGCACGTCCACCTGGTCCGACACCAAGGCGGTCCAGGTCACCAACCACGGTGACTCCGCGGTGACGCTGAAGGCATCGGCCGTGGCGACCGACGAGTCGGTCGGCGCGAACATCACGGTCAGCAGCGCGTCGGTGACGATCCCGGCCGGCGGCACGGCGTCCGTCGACGTGACGATGACAGTCGACTTCACCAAGGTGCCCGCTGTCGACAACGCGAACGACCTGTTCTCGTTCTACGAGTCGTCCGGTCACCTCGTCTTCACCGGCGACACGGAGATCCGCGTGCCGTACCTCGCAGTGCCTCGGGCAGCGTCCAACGTCGCGTTCGAGAACGCTCCGACACAGATCAACCCGGGCCTGGGCGAGGTGCCGTTGACGCTCACGAACAAGGGTGGCGCCGTCACCGGCACGGCCGACTTCTATGCGTTCGGCGTGAAGGACGCCGAGGGTGACGTGAGCCTGGGCGGCCACCCGGGAACCGACCTGCGCGCCGCAGGCGTCCAGTCGTGGTCGATGGAGGACGGCGACCAGCTGCTCGTGTTCGCCGTGAACTCGTGGGACCGCTACTCGAACGCCGCGCGCAACCAGCTCGAGGTCCTGGTCGACAGCAACAAGGACGGCAAGGCCGACTGGAGCGTGTTCGCGACCGACTCCGGACTTGTCCGCTCCGGCTCCGCCAACGGCGTCAACGAGGTCTTCCTCTACGACATCCACGCGGGCGGCCTGTACGCGGCTGGCTTCCTCGCCATCTCACCGACCGACAACAGCACCGTGCTGCTGCCGGTGATGGCAGGAGACCTCGGACTCAGCGCCAAGAAGGGCGAGTTCCAGTACACCGCGTACGTGTCCTCGCTCATCGACTCCGCGGCCCACGACGCCATGGACGAGATGGCTTCCTACAACCCGTGGAAGCCGTCCTACGTGGAGTTCCCGTACGCGGAGATCGCGCCGAACACGTCCGAGACCGTGACCATCCAGGTGACGGGTGCCGGCATGGGCAACAACAAGTCCGGTGGCCTCATGGCAGTCGTGTTCGACAACGCGGCGGGAGAGGACGAGGCACTCATCCTCGAGCCCGCGGTGGGTCAGGGCAAGCCGGTCAAGCCGAGCGTGCCCGCCAAGCCCTGACGGGTGTGATCACGAAGGGCCCCGCTCCTGCTGGAGCGGGGCCCTTCGCCGTGCCGGTCAGGCGTGGGGGTTGGGCGGGCGGGGGCCCCGCGGACGCGTGCACAGCCGAAAGGCGCCGCGGGCGCCGAAGCGGTAGTCCCAGGTGCGGCCGTCGGCCTCGACGAGCACGCGGAGACCGTCCTCGAGGGCGTGGGTGTAGGACCGGCCGGGCTCCGGGCACCCCCACGACCCGTCGCGCCAGGTGACCGCCTCGGCGCCCACCACGCGGAAAGCGGTCACGTCGACACCTCGTCCGGCGAGGTCGGCGCGCAACGCGTCCACCCGGCCGGCAGGCAGGTCGACCGGACGCCCGCTCGGCTGCTCCAGCGGGGGCGCTTTTCGGAACGGGTGCCGCCCCGCGGGCCGCTCCGCGAAAGGTGCGTTCTCCGTGGTCACTCGGAGACGTCCGCGATCTGCGCGTCGAGCGCCGCGAGGGCCGCGTCGGCGTCCACCGTGATGCCGACCCCGTGGGCGCCGCCGCCCATCGAGATGCGTCGGCCCGTGACGGCGGCGTCCGCGATCACGGGCCACGGCCGCGTGGACCCGAACGGCGTGATCGTCCCCCGCTCGTAGCCGGTCACCTCCCGGGCGGTGGCGGCGTCCGGCATGGAGAGGCGGTTGACGCCCAGCAGCGCGCGCAGCTTCGGCCAGGAGAACTCCCGGTCACCGGGGACAAGGACGAACACGTAGTCGTCCTCCCCTCGGCGGACGACGATCGTCTTGACCAGGTCGCGCGGCTCGATGCCGCGGGCAGCGGCGGCCTCCTCCAGCGAGTTCACCCGGCCGTGGCGGGTGACGGTGTGCTCCAGCCCGAGCGCGGTGACGGCCTCGATCGCCGGCGTGGTCGCATGGTCGTTCATGACACCAACGGTAGGCGAGCCGGCCGAAAGACCTTAGGGTTTCGGAGCATGAACCACCCCCTGATGTTCGACGCGGACGACCCGCTCCTGGGCGAGGTGAGACGCCTGGCCCTGGGGCTGCCGGACGCGCAGGAGAAGGTGAGCCACGGGCGTCCGGTGTGGTTCACGAGGAACCAGTTCGCCAGCTGGGGCGGCCACGTGAAGGGCAGCCACGACGACACCTCGCTGGCCCATGCACTGCTGTTCAAGCCGGACGCCGACCACCGTGACCTCCTGCTGGGCGACGAGCGGTTCGTCGTGCCGGCCTACGAGGGGGCGTACGGGTGGCTCGCCATCGCCCTCGACACGTGGGAACCGAGCTGGGACGAGGTCGCCGACCTGCTCGAGGAGTCCTTCCGCATGACGGCACCCCCGCGGTTGGTGCGGGAGCTGGACGCCCGTCTCTGACAACCGAAAACGCACAACTGTCCGAGCTGCGTGCCAGAGTGTGGCCATGGCGAAGGCACCCCGCACGACCCTCACGTTCCTCGGCGCGGCCGGCACGGTCACGGGCTCGAAGTTCCTCCTCACCGTCGGCACGCGACGAGTCCTCATCGAATCGGGTATGTTCCAGGGCGAGAAGGAGTGGCGCCTGAAGAACTGGGAGGAGTTCCCGGTCGACCCGGCGTCCCTCTCCGACATCGTGCTGACCCACGCGCACATGGATCACATCGGCTACCTCCCCGCCCTGACCAGTCGCGGCTACACCGGTCCGATCTGGTGCACCGAGGGCACCCGGCAACTCGCCGAGATCGTCCTGCGCGACGCCGCCAAGCTCCAGGAGCAGGAGGCCCAGGAGGCCAACGAGGGCGCCTACTCCAAGCACCAGCCGGCCCTGCCGCTCTACACCACCGACGACGTCGAGGCGATGCTCGACCAGTTCGTCGCGCTGGAGTACGACGCCGACTTCGAGCTCACGGGCAACGAGCGCCCCGGTTTCAAGGCCGAGAAGCACGAGACCGTCACCATCCGCCTCACCCGGGCGGGTCACATCCTCGGCTCCGCCTCGGTGAACGTGTGGACGCCCACGGCGTCCGTGTTGTTCTCGGGCGACCTGGGGCGCGAGGAGCACCCGGTCATCAAGGCCCGCGAGGTCCCCTCCGAGAGCGCCCCCTTCGTCCTGGTCGAGTCGACCTATGGCGACCGCGAGCACCCCGAGCCCGAGAACCTGCCGCACGAGGGGTTCGCCGATGTCATCCGGCGCACCATCGCCCGCGGCGGGTCCGTCGTGGTGCCCGCCTTCGCGATCGACCGCACCGAGGTCATCCTGAAGACGATCTCCGACCTGGAGCGAACGGGACGCATCCCCGACGTGCCGGTGTACGTGAACTCGCCGATGGGCGTCCGGGCGCTCAGGGTCTACCAGACGCTGACGGACGAGATCCGGGAGGACATCCGTCCGCAGGACTTCGTCGCGATCCCCGACCTCACGGCCGTGGAGTCGGTCGAGGATTCCAAGAGGTTGACGGGGCAGGAGGGCCACGGTCCGGCGGTCATCATCTCGAGCTCGGGCATGGCGACGGGCGGGCGTGTCCTCCACCACCTCGAGACGATGCTCCCCGACCCCCGCAACGCGGTCGTGCTGACCGGCTACCAAGCCGCCGGCACACGCGGACGCCAGCTGGCCGAGGGTGCCGAGTTGGTGAAGATCCATGGTCGCTACATCCCGGTGAAGGCGGAGATCTTCCACGACCGTGAATTCAGCGTGCACGCCGACGCGTCGGACCTGATCGACTGGCTGGCGGCGCTCCATCCCCGGCCGCAGCAGGTGTTCTGCGTCCACGGCGAGGTGGGTTCGGCGGCGGCCCTGGCGCGTCGGGTCAAGCACGAACTCGGCATCGACGCTGTGGCCCCGAAGCACGGGGAGGTCGTCCTGCTCCACAACGACCGGGCGACGTCCCACCAGGGGGCCCGTCCCGAGGTCGTGCTCCCCGCGGCACCGCCGGTTCCCGCGGCCGGACCGTCCGGCACGGCGGTTCCCGCTCCGGCTTCGGTTCGCACTCCCGGTCCGGTTCCCGCTCCTGCTCCGGTTCCCGCTCCTGCTCCGGTTCCCTCGGCCGTGTCACCGCGGACGCCCCTGCGCTACCGACTCCTGACCGGCCACGCCGACCCGGAGTTCGACCGCCGCGTGAGCGAGGCGCTCGACGCCGGCTATGAGCTCGCCGGACCGCCCGCGCTCACCTTCGATGGCGAGCAGGTCACCGCGGGCCAGGCGGTCGTATGGCCGCGACCCGATCCGGGCGTCCGAGGCGCAGCGCCGACGCACGGGCGGGGAGGCAGTTTCGACACGGGAGTCGCCGAGAGCCCTAGGTTGGGGTCATGACTTGGACGCCCTCCCCCCAACCCTCCCCGTGGGGTTCCCACCCCGCACTGCTGCCGCCGCGACCGCTCACCCTGGGTGAGGTCGCCGGCGGGGCCTGGCGCGTCTACCGCGCCCGCTTCGGCCTGTTCGTGAAGCTGCTGCTGACGCCGTACCTGCTGATGTTCGGCGCCACCGTGGCGTTCGCGTTGCTCATGGTGGGCACCCTCGCGGCGATGTACCCCCGGACGGACGCCCTCCCGGGCACCGCGATCGCCCTCATCCTGGCGTTCTACGTCGTCATGATGGTGATCGCGCTCCTGGCCTACGTCTACCAGGGCCGCATCGTCATCGGGGGCATCGACGTGGCCACCGGCCGGGAGAACCCCACCAGCAGCAACTTGGCTGCGCGCACGCAGGGCATGCTGGGGCGCCTGGTCGTCCTCATGCTCCTGGTGCTCGCGGTCAGTCTGGTGGTCGGGTTGCTGGCCATCGCCATGTTCATCCCGGTGATGGCCTCCAGCACGTCGTCCGGCGATGCCGGAGGTACGGGCTTGGTGATGCTCCTGCTGATACCGATCGTGTACGTGGGGGCCTTCTGGCTGGCCATCAAGCTCACCTACGTGATCCCCGCGATGGCCGAGGAGCGCCTGACGGCCGTGGACGCCATCAAGCGATCCTTCGCCCTGACCCGCGGTGCCTTCTGGAGGACCTTCGGCTACCAGGTCGTGCTGGCCCTCATCGCGATGGCCCTCATGCTCGTGCCCTACCTCATCCTGGTGGCCACGACGGTGAGCAGCACGGCCTTCGGCTCCGGGGAGTTCTCGCCCGGTACCGCCGTCGGCATGACCCTCGGCGTCGTGGTGTTCTACGCGGCGTTGCTGCTCTTCGTGCCCTACCAGCACCTCTACGTGGCGATGATGTACCTCAGCCGCACCCGCGAGTTGGCCACACCTGCCGGGAGCGTCCTCGGGGGTCCGCTCCCGGGCGGTCCCGGCTACACGCCCTACGATCCGAACCAGCCGTACGCCGGGCCGCAACAGACGCCGCCGACCGATCCGTACGGGCCGGGGAGGTACCAGTACCCGCCGCAGGACGGGCCGTACCAATACCCATCACAGGACGGTCAGTACCCCGGCCAGCCGCAGTACCCCGGCCAGCCGCAGCGGCCGCAGTATCCGCAGAACCCCTGGGGGCCGCCGCCGGCGGCTCCGGGCAGCGGTTCAGCCCCGCAGCGCTGACGGCTTCCGCACGTCGAGGATCTTCGCGGCGCGCGACAGCAACTTGACGAGCTTCTCGGCGTCCCGGGTGCCGAGTTGCTCGGCCAGCGCGTCCTCCACGCGGGTGGCTGCGGCCTCTTCGAGGCGCATGCGCTCCTTCGGGGCCAGGTCGGCCCACCGTGAGCGCGCGTCCTTGGGGTTCTTCTCCCATTGCACCTGCCCGCGCTCGGTGAGCTTCGCCAACGATGCGGACACGTGCGACTGGGCGAAGCCCGTCCGCTCCGTGATGTCGCGAACCGCGCTGCGACCGTTCAGCAGCAGGTCGTCGAGGATCGCCATCTCGCCCGGAGTGGTGCCCTTCGCGACCTGCGCATGGGTCATCTCCCCAGCGAGGCCGGAGAGGCGACGACCAAGTTGGTGAAGGGTGGCGGCTCTCATGGCGGACATCCTATCCATCGTTGCCGATTCATCGCCAGCGATGTAAAGTGGGGAGGCACCAAACCGTGTCCTACCCGAGGAGACCCGCCGCCATGGCCCGCTACGACCTGACCGCCACCAAGGTCGGCCAACTGCTGGATGACCCGGCCGCCGTCGCCGTCATCGAGCGCCACTACCCCGGCATCACCAGCAAGCCGATGGTTGGCATGTTCAAGGGCATGATCGCGCAGAAGGCGTTGCGGCTGGCGTCCGACTACGTCAGCGAGGCCGAGGTCGCCGAGGTGCGCGCCGAGTTGGAGAGCCTCTGACCCTCGGCGCATCCCGCGGCGGGGGTGCGCACCCCTAGGCTGAGGCCGTGCTCACCCTCACCGGATTCACCGACGAGGCCCTCGCCACCTTCCCCGCCCAGGCCCGCATGGCGTCCGCCGTCGGTCTGACCCACGTGGAGCTCCGGCGCATCGGCACCCGCCCCACCCCGGTGCTCAGGGCGTCCGAGCGCGCCGTCGCGGCCGCCGAGGCGGCATTGTCCGAGAACGGGCTGCGGGCCTCCTGCATCGCGACCGGCATCGGCAAGACCGCCGTGGACGCCCCGTTCGCGCCCCAGGTCGACGCCGTCAAGCGTGCGGCGTCCCTGGCCCACCGCTTCGGGACGCCCTACGTCCGCACCTTCTCCTGGCACACCACCACCCCGGACGCCGACCGTCCCCGCGTGCTGCGCCAGATGACCCTGCTGACCCGGACGGCCGAGGCCGAGGGCGTCACGCTCCTCCACGAGAACGAGAAGGGCGTGTTCGGTGACGATGCCCGGCGTTCGCTCGAGGTCGCGCGGTGCGGCGTCCGGCTGATCTTCGACCCGGCGAACTTCGTGCAGTGCGGCGTGCGGCCGTTCGACGAGGCGTGGCCGCTGCTGGCCGAGCACGTCGAATATGTCCACGCCAAGGACGCCCGGGCCCGCACCCACCGGGTCGTTCTCGTGGGGGCCGGAGACGGGCAGTGGCCGGAATTGGTCGCCGCGCTCAGGGCGTCCGGCTGGTCGGGGTTCGTGTCGCTCGAGCCCCACCTCGGCCTCGGCGGACGCGGTGGGCCCATCACCCCGCGCCGCTGGATCCGGGCCCTGGACAACCTGCGCGGGGTCCTCGCGGCCTGAGTGAGTCCGACGTAGCGCCATCTGGACCGCATTTGGTCCACACTCGCCGAGACGAATCGCGCTGACAAGGGGACTTTGCGCGAGGGTCTTTCCCAGATGTGGTCCAGATGGCGCTACCTCAGCGCAGCCGGTGGGAGAATCATGGAATGGCGTTCACGTTCCCGATCAGCTCCCGGTTCGGCGACGAGCCCGCTGATCCGGTGGGCGACCTCTTCTCGGTGCTCAGCCGCGGGGACATCATCAGCTTCGCCGGCGGCATCCCCGATGGTGCCCTGTTCGACATCGACCCGATCCGGGACAGCTTCGACCACATTCTGACCAACCATGCGCGTCGGGCCTTGCAGTACGGCGCGACGCCGGGGGAACCGGAACTCCGCGCCGCGGCCGCCGCGCTCGTCGCCCGCGACCTGCCCACCACCGCGGACGACATCCTCGTCACCTCGGGATCGCAGGAGGGCATCTTCCTGGCGGCCCAGTCGCTGCTCTCGCCCGGCGACGTCGTCCTCGTCGAGGAGCCCACCTACCTCGCGGCGGTCCAGGCGTTCCTGCTGAACGGTGCGCGGCTCGTCGGCGTGGTGGCCGATGCCGAGGGCATGCTCCCGGACGCCCTGGCCGACGCCATCGCGGCGCACGACCCGAAGTTCGTCTACCTCATCCCGACGTTCGCCAACCCGTCCGGCAAGGCGATGGGACGCCGTCGGCGCGAGCAGGTGGCCGAGGTCCTGCTCCGGACCGGCGTGGCCCTCGTCGAGGACGACCCCTACAGCCGGCTGCGGTTCTCGGGCGAGCCCGTCCCGCCGATCGCCGCCCTGCCGGGGATGTCCGCGCAGACGATCCTGCTCAACTCGATGTCGAAGGTGATGGCGCCCGGCCTGCGGATCGGGTGGATGCGCGTCGAGGGTCCGTTGAAGAAGATCCTCGGCATCGCGAAGTCGGCCGTCACGCTGCAGTCGCCCGCCCTGAACCAGCTGGCGATCGCCCACTACCTGACCCACCACGACCTGGACGCCCACATCGCCGCCGCGGTGGGCCCGTACCGGGAGCGACGCGACGCCATGCACGCCGGACTGCTGGCCATGCTTCCCGACACGGCCGCCGTGACCCGGCCCGATGGCGGGATGTTCTGCTGGGTGACCCTCGGCGACGGCACGGACACCGCGGAGCTCCTGCCGATCGCGGTCGAGGAGGGGGTGGCTTTCGTGCCCGGGTGGAGCTTCTTCGCCGCCGACCCCGACCGCAGCACCATGCGACTCAGCTACGCGACCAACTCCCCGGACACGATCGCCGAGGGCCTGCGGCGCCTGGCGGACGCGCTGCGTCGCTGACCCAGACCGCCTGGCGTGCCCCGTCCGGGTGCCCCGCTCGCGTGGCTCAGGCCGGACGGACCGAGCAGGAGACCTCGCCCTGCAGGCGGCGCCACAGCGCCCACGCGAGCAGGACGACCCCCAGCACGCCCAGGAACGGCTGGACGGGGCCGAACCACTGCAGGGCGCCGGTGTAGCCCAGGGCGAGCAGGGCGATCTTGTTGCAGACCGGACAGCCCACGGCGAAGTAGGCGAGGAGCCCTCCCGCCGTCCCCGCCCGGGTGCCCTGCGGGGCGTCCGATCCCCCGCGTACGTACGTGGCCATCACAAGGCCACCGAGGACGGCCGTCACCGCGAGGACCGGCCAGGCCCACCACGTCGTCGGGATCTCCCGGCCGAACACCGGGTTGGGAATCATGGCGGTCGGGATCGCGATCACGAGCACCGTCGCGACGGCCGCAACGGCAGCGCTCACCCAACGGCGGATGGACCAGCTCGCGAGTGTCCGCAATGGGCTGGGGTTTCGGCGTTGGACGAGGGCGTCCAGGGCTTGGGGCGCGGCGAGGCGCAACTGCGGGTCACGGATCGGGGCGTCCATGGGGAACCTCCAGGTCGACGTTCCCCGAACCATACCCCAGGGGGTATGAGTATTGCCCCTCAGGATTGGACGCCCGCCCCGCGGGGGTGTGCAATCAAGACATGGAGATCTTGGCCGACCTCGGTGATGTGAGTGTGGCGCGGGCGACCCGCGACCACATCTCGGCGATCGAGCGCCTGCTCGCTGACGACCCGACATCCCCCCAGCACGTCGCCACGACGAACCTCGTGAGCGACGACCTGTTGGGCGACGGGCCAGCCGGTGCCGACCTGGAGGAGACCTTCTCCCGCATCGACGCCGACCCCAACCAGACGCTGTTCGTCATCCTGGACGAAGGGCAGCGCGCCATCGGCACCCTCCAGTTGAGCCTGCTCCCGACGATGGCCCGGGGCGGCGGCATCCGCGCGTTCGTGACCGGTGCGCGCGTTCGCGCCGGCGCCGACTCGATCAGCATCTCGCGTCGCGTCTTCGAATGGCTGACCGGCTACGCCCGCAACAAGGGCGCCCGCGTCCTGATCATCGTCACGGACAAGAACCGCGCCCACATCCACGGCTTCTACACCACGATGGGGTTCCGGGCGAGCCACGAGGGAATGGTCCTGCCGCTCTGACCCCCCGCCGAGGGCTCGGCTCCACCCCGCCGAGGGCTCGGCTCCACGCCGCCGAGGGCTCGCCGCCCCGGTGTCAGTGCAGCACTCTAGGCTGCGGCCATGAGCATCGGCATCATCGGTCTCGGCAGGCTCGGCACAGCACTGGCGCGAGGCTTGGCGCGGGCCGGCGTACCGGACGTGGTGGTCTTCAACCGCACCACCACCAAGGCGGACGCGCTGGCGTCAGACCACGCCACGGTCACGGTGGCGACCTCCGCCGCTGAGGTGTTCGAGACCTGCGATCCCGTCTTCCTGTGGACCGCCCCGCCCGACTCGGACACCCTCGCCCGCGCGCACGCCGAGGTGATCGCCGAGCGCCGTCCGTTGATCGTCACCTGCGCCACCGGTTGGGATCCGAGCGCCCACACCCCCCGCTGGGCCACGACGCTCCCGAATGTGAATCTCTCCACCGGACAAGGGTCGACGCTCATCACGTGGACCCCCGGGCTCACCGAGGCCGACAAAGATTCCGTCCGCGCGCCCCTCGCCGCCTGTGGCGCCGTGCACGAGGTCGACGCCGAGCACCTGAGCCTCTACGCCGCCCTCACCAGCAGCGGACCGGCCCTCTACGCCAGCGCGATGGAAACCTGGGCCGACACCCTGGCCGGACGCCACGGGCTCGACCGCGAGGTCTGCCGCGGCATGGTGCGCCAGACGATGGCCGGGACGCTTGCACTCCAGGAGCAGGACGCCATCGGCGCTGACGAGGTCGTCCGGCGGGTCGCGCACCCGGGCGGTACGACCGAGAAGGGCCTCCGCGTCCTTGACAACGAGCTGCCTCGCCTGGCCGAGGCGATGCTGCGCGCGATGAACAAGTGGAGGCCCGATCTGCGCCCGGAGCACGCGTCAGGGAACCATGGAAACACACTTTGACTGACGGTCGGTCAGTTCTATGATGATCACTGACCGACGGTCAGTCAGGGGGTGTCGGCAGCATGGCGAGGGTCGCCAAGGACCCGGACGTCCGGCGGGATGAGTTCATGGACGCCGCCCTGCGCCTCTGCGTGGACATCGGCTACGAGAAGCTGTCCATCGACCAGGTGACGCAAGCGGTGGGCGTCGCGAAGGGCACCTTCTACTACCACTTCCCGTCCAAGACGGCGCTGCTCGTCGCGCTGGTCGAGCGCTGGGCGGACGACCTGTTCGACGACCTCGAGACCCAGGCGCCCGGCCTGACCGGCACCGGCGCCGCGCGGTTCCGCCGGCTCATGCAGCTCAGCACCCAGTGGAAGCTCAACCGCATCGACTCCGCGTTGGCGTCCGTCCCGCTGCTCTACAAACCCGAGAACCTCGAGCTCCGCCACCGTCTCTTCGACTCCTGGACCACGCGGATGCGGCACCTCTTCCTGCCGCTGGTCGAGGTCGGCCACGCCGACGGCAGCCTCGCGGTGGACGACCCCGAGGCCACGGTCGACGTCGTCCTCGCGATGATGGTGGACGGCTCTGCCCGCCTCACCGACCGCGCCTTCGCAGCCGACACCGAGGACGAGTACCTCCACATCTTCACCACCGGGCTCCCCGCGCTCATGTCCGCTGTCGAGCGGGTGCTCGGCGCCGCGCCGGGAACCTTCGCCGTCCCCGGCGACTTCACCGAGACCTACCGCGCCCTGCGCGGCCCCTTCCTGACCGCGCTCGGCCGCGCGTCCAGTCCCACCACCGACCCGAAGGAATCCTCATGACCAAGCGCCGCGTCATCACCATCACGGTCGTCGTCGCGCTCCTGATCGCCCTCGCCGCCGGCTGGTGGGTCTCCGCCCGCGCCGCGCAGACCACGGTGTCCACCGCCACGGCGTCGCGTCAGACGCTCGAGGTGACCGTGAACGCGAAGGGCACCGCCACCCCGGACGCCAGCGCGTCGGTCACCGCCCCCTCGGCGGGAACCCTCGCGTCCGTCGCCGTGACCGATGGGCAGGCGGTCACGGCCGGGCAACTCCTGGGCACCATGGACGCCGCCCCGCTCGACCGGGCCGTCGCCCAGGCCCAGGCGCAGTACGCCGCCGCCCGCGCCATGCCGACGGGGACCGATCGGCTGAACCGCTCGCGGGAGGCCGCCACCCACGCCGCCCAACTCGCCCTCGACCAGGCCCGGTCCGACCGGGGGAAGGCCGAGCTCAAGGCTCCCGTCGGCGGCACCGTCCAGTTCACGAGCATCTCGCTGGCGCCCGGGCTGCCCACCCTCTTCACGACCGCGCCCGGCGTCGCCGTCACCCAGGGCATGACGCTCTTCACCATCGTCGACCCCGCGTCGCTGCGGTTCGAGGCCCAGGTGGACGAGTCCGACATCGCCGGCATCAAGCCGGGACAGACGGCGTCCGCCCACCTCGACGCCTTCGCAGGCCAGCCCTTCAGTGGCACGGTCGAGTCGATCCGCCCGGTCGCGGTGAGCACGGCGACCGGCGGGGTGGCGTTCACCACCACCATCAAGCTCGACACCGGCGGCCAGACACTCATGAACGGCATGACCGGCGACGTCGACATCGCCACGGCGTCCATCGCGGATGCGCTCGTGGTGCCGGTCCAGGCGGTGGTCTCGGACGGCTCGACGCGCCACGTCTGGGTCGTGGACGGTGACACGGTGCGCCGCGTCGAGGTCGAGGTGGGCCCCTCCACCGACACGCTCACCCAGGTCACGTCCGGGTTGGACGCCGGCGCGCG
The DNA here is from genome assembly GCF_059515965.1 of Propioniciclava sp. LT432. Lineage (NCBI taxonomy): Bacteria > Bacillati > Actinomycetota > Actinomycetes > Propionibacteriales > Propionibacteriaceae > Propioniciclava > Propioniciclava sp. LT432. The sequence continues at coordinate 47,303 of NZ_JCAKNE010000019.1, forward strand.
GGTCGCCACGACCAACCTGACCGGACTGAAGGATGGGACCCGGGTCAATGTCCAGGGCTGACATCGCACCGATCGTCGAGACGTCCGGCCTGGTCAAGACCTACGGCGCCGACGAGAACGCCGTGCACGCGCTGGCGGGGGTCGACCTGACCGTCATGCCGGGCGAGTTCGTGGCCGTCATGGGCCCCTCCGGGTGCGGGAAGTCGACCCTGCTCAACCTCATCGGAGGGCTCGACACGCCCACCGAGGGAAGCATCCGCATCGACGGCACCGACATCGCCACCCTGCCCGACGAGCAACTGACGACGCTGCGGCGCCGCCGACTCGGGTTCGTGTTCCAGTTCTTCAACCTGATCCCGGTGCTGAACGCCACCGAGAACGCCGCGCTCCCCCTCACGCTCGACGGCGCGGCGGACGCCAACGCGAGGGCCGAGCAGTGGTTGCGCCAGGTGGGCCTCGGCGACCGGCTCCGGTACCGGCCGGACCAGTTGTCCGGCGGCCAGCAGCAGCGCGTGGCCGTCGCCCGCGCCCTGTCGACCGATCCCGCCCTCGTGCTGGCGGACGAACCCACGGGCAACCTGGACTCGGCGTCCGCGACCGAGATCGCCGAACTGCTGGCGACGGTGGCGTCCGACTGGGGACGCGCGGTCCTGATGGTCACCCACGACCCCCGGATCGCGAGCTACGCGCGCCGGTTGGTCCTCATGCGTGACGGACGGGTGATCGACGACATCAGCCTCGACGGGCGCCGCGAAGCCGCCCGGGACGCCATGGACCGCGCAGGGATGTTGTGATGACCAGGCTGGCTGAGGCTCCCCGAGCCCCTTCCGTCTCCCGGCGACCGGACCCACCCGTCCGCAGGACCGTCGCCCGGCCCGTCTCGCTCGCCCTCGCCTGGCGCTACCTGCGCGGACGAGGCCTGCGCTCGCTGCTGACCACGCTCGCGGTGTCGCTCGGCGTCATGCTCGTGTTCGGCCTGAACGGCATCTCACCGGCCCTGATGGAGGCCTTCACGAGGTCGATGATGTCCGCCGCCGGACGGATCGACGTGACCGTGTCCAGCACCTTCCGGCAGCCGATCGACCTCGACGTGCTCGACGTCGTCACCCGGACGCCGGGCATCGCGGCGGCCTCGGGCGAGGTGCAGAGGCCCGCTCCCCTGACGTCACAGGACGGCCTGCCGGACGCCCCCAGCATGCTCAACGTCGTGGGGATCGACCCCGCGATGGCGGCCCAGGTGCGGGACTTCCCGCTGGCGTCCGGCCGAGCGCTGGCGGCCGGGGACGGCAACGTGGCGGTCCTGGCCGAGGACCTCGCCGGACGCCTCGAGGTGCGACTGGGCGACGAGTTGGTGCTGCCCAGCGCGTCCGGGACGACGCGGCTGACCGTCGTCGGGCTCCTGTCGACGCCGTCCACGCCGGGTCAGGAGCAGGTGTACGTGCCGCTCGCCACGGCCCAGGACCTCTTCTCCCTGGGGAACCGGCTGACCGTGGTCGAGGCGTCCCTCACCCCGGGCGCCGACCGTACGGCCGTCGAGGACGCGCTGCGCCGCAGCTTGGGCGACCAGTACTCGGTCGGCGGCCTCTCGTCGAACGGGTCGCTGCTGGCGAGCATGCAGGTCTCCGAGTTCGCGTTCATGCTGTTCGGGGTGTTCGCGCTGGCCACGGCGGGGTTCATCATCGCCAACTCGTTCCGGACGGTCATCTCGGAGCGGCGCCGCGACATCGGCATGCTGCGCGCAATCGGGACGCCCAGGCGGGTGATCCGGCGCATGTTCCTGGCCGAGTCGCTGTTGCAGGGCATCGTCGGAACCGGCGTGGGCCTCGTGCTCGGCTGGCTGCTCGCTTCCGGGGCGTTCGCCGTGATGCGCTCGCTGACGGCCCAGTACCTGCGCCTGGAGATCGGCCCGCCGATCTTCCGGCCCACCACATGGGCGCTGGCCATCGGGCTCGGCCTGCTCGTGACCGTCATCGCGGCCGTGGTGCCGGCGCGCAACGCCGCCCGGATCACCCCGCTGGAGGCCATGCGGCCTCCCATCGCCGAGGTGCACCGGGCGGTCGCCGGGAAGCGCGCCTGGTTCGGCGTCGCCCTGGTCGCGGTGTCCGTGTTCATGCTGGCCTCGCGCGTCCCGACGTGGGTCGCGTCGGGGTCGGTGGTGTTCCTCGTCGCGATCGCGCTGGTGACGCCCGCCATCGTGAACCCGCTGGCGTCCGCGTTCGGGTCGGTCGTCGAGCTGCTGTTCGCGCGCGAGGGCGCGATCGCGCGCTCGAACCTGCAGCGCAACCCCGCGCGGTCGGCGACGACGGTGAGCGCGGTGATGCTGGGACTGGCGTCCATCGTGGCGATGCTGACGGTGGTGGCGTCGATCTTCGCCGGGTTCATGAACTACATCGACCGGTCCATGGGGTCGGACTACCTCGTGATCCCCGGGTCGATCGTGCTGCAGGAGGGCAACGTCGCAGCGGGCCCCCGGCTGGGTGCCGAACTGAGGTCGGTCCCGGGCGTGGCGTCGGTGGCGTCCCTGCGTGTCGCGAACGGCAAGCTGGACGGCCAGGACGTGCAGGTGATCGGCATCGACCCGGTCGAGTACCCGAAGGTGGCGTCCCTGGAGTGGAACGGCACCTCGGGGGACGGCGCCTTCGGGCAGCTGGCGTCCGGGCGCTGGCTCATCGCCAACGGCATCTTCGCCTCCCAGGTGGGGCTGACTCCCGGTGATGCCGTCGAACTCCAGACCCCGAACGGACGCCGGACGTACTTCGTCGCGGGCATCGGCAACGACTACCTGAACGCCAAGCTGTCGACGATCTACGTCTCCCAGGAACTGCTGGCGAAGGACTTCGCCACGACGAACGACCTGATGTTCCTGCTGAACCGGACGCCGGGGGCCGATGTCGGCGCGGTGGATCGGGCGGTGCACGAGGTCGTGGACGACTACCCGGCGTTCAAGGCCCACTCCACGAGTGAGTGGCGGGCCGAGCAGCAGACGACCTTCAACGCGACGCTAGGCATCTTCTACGGCCTGATCGCCGTGCTCGCCCTGCCGAGCCTGCTGGCGCTCGCGAACACCCTGGCCATCTCGGTGCTGGCCAGACGTCGCGAGATCGGCATGCTCCGGGCGGTCGGCGCGACGCGCCGGCAGGTCCGGCGGATGGTGATGGCCGAGTCGCTCCTGCTGACGCTGATCGGCATCGCCTTCGGCGTGATCGCCGGACTCTGGCTCGGCTACGCGCTGGTGGTGGCCATGTCGAACGTCGGCTGGGAGATGCCGTGGTCGTTCCCGTTCGACGGCGTGGTGGCGACGATCATCGTGGGGTTGGTGTTCGGCGTGCTCGCGTCGGTGGCGCCGGCCAGGTCTGCGGCCAAGCTGGACGTCGTCGAGGCGCTGCACCAGGAGTAGCGGGGGCCCCTTGTCCGCTCGCCCTCAGCCGGCCGTCGTGTCCGCCACTGCCAAGGACGCCTCACGCCATGACGCCAGGAGTGCCGCATCCCCTGCGGCGGCGACCAGCGTCGGGTCGGCCAACGCCACAGCGGCAGCATGGTGGACCGCGTCATACCCGCGGAGCCCCAGCTCCCGAGCGGCCAGCGCGGCAGCCATCGCCAGTTCGGCGTCCAACTCAAGGACATCCATCTCGACCCACAATTCGTCGAGTCGTTTGAGGGCCGCCTCGTGTTCGGCGGGCGTGATGCGCCCGAGCCGTACAGCCATGGCGAGGGCGGCTGCGGCTTCGACATACGTCAGCCGGACGCTGACCACACGGTCGGCGGCATCCCAAAGGCGACCGCATGCCTCAGAACTGGGTTCGTCGATCAGGACGGGCACGAAGGCGGACGTGTCCAAGTAGAGGATCATCTCCGCTGGTCGTGCACCAGGTCACTCGCAGCCTCCGATGTCGCCACTGGGGGACGTCGGGTGCCCTTCCGAGCCACCGCGACGGTCACACGCCCCTCCGAAACCAGCCGCTCCAGGGACGTGGGCTGTTCGATCGGAACGAGGCGGGCCACGGGCCGGCCATGATCGGTGACCGTGATCGTGGACCCCTCGCGCACGGACAGCAAGTGCCGGCTCAAGTGATCACGAAGTTCCCGTATTCCAATTTCCATGGCGACCCTTCCGGATGTGGCGCTTTCCATCAGTCCGATTGTCGCCATGCTACCCGCGGTGGCCATGCCGGTCACCGGGTACGACCGGTTCGACCCACACTCCGGCCGCCACGCGTGAACCGTACGCACCGTTCGATCAGGGCCCGCCGCTCCGCGGGGCGGAACAAGCCCAACAGTTGCCAGCCCGGTTGAGCGAGGTCGCTGGTGGCGGCCCACAGCACATCCTCCACCTCCAGGAATTCCGTCCAGGCGGTTGCCATCACCCCATGCCCGGCGCCCTCGGTGTGGATGGCGAACCCGTCGTCCCTCCAGCGATCGTAGGTCGCCAACGCCGCCTCGGTCGTCACTGGGTGTTGCCACGAGGTGAAAGTGGCGACCGACTCCGTCACGCGCACGAGTTCGATCGCCTTCCAGAACCCGCCTGAATCGAGCCGGACGCGGAGGACGTCGTTGACGACGAGGGGCACCTCGAACGCGTTGTTCGCCGCCAACACCAGGCCCCTCTTGCGGTCGAGCCAACGCCCCCACAGTGATTCGCTTCGAGCATGGACGGGGGCATAGGGCGAGAAGGCGATGGTGAACTTCAGGCTGTCGTTGTCGTCGTTGTCGCTGGGGGTGTCCATGACACGAGCATCGGGGACGGGTCCGACATTTTGCTTTGGAGTGGCTTCGCGGGCGGCCGAGCAACCTCAGTCGTCGTCGAACTCCCCCGCCAGGGCATGCGCCGCCAGGTGCTCCTCGGTGGCCGCCTCCCAGACCTCTTTGGCGGCCCGGACATTGATGAGGATGATCACGATGCCGAGGATGACGTCCGGCCAGCCGGACATCGTGAACCAGGTGATGATGCCCATCGCGATGATCAGGGCGTTCACGATGACGTCGTTGCGGGCCGCCAGGAAGGCGGCCGTGGTCATCGAGCCCCCGTGCTCCCTATAACTGGACAGGAGCCAGGCGCAGACGGCGTTCACGACGATCGCGCCACCGGCGGTGACCACGAGGGAGGTGACCTCCGGCGCCTCGGGGTTGCCGAACTTCTCGAACGCCTGCCACGCCGCCGCCAGCGCGGGGACCAGGATGATGCCGGCCATCACCTTGCCCACCCGGGCACGCGAGCGCAGCGACCAGCCCAGCGCGACGAAGATCAGCAGGTTGACCGCGGTGTCCTCGAGGAAGTCGACCGAATCGGCGAACAGCGACACCGACCCGATGGCCAGGGCCACGGCGATCTCCACCCAGAAGTAGGCGAAGTTCAGCCCGGCCACGGTGAGCACCGTGCGGCGCAGCCGGGGTTTCCGTTCGGCCACCTCGTCCTCGGTCAGCTCCCTGTCATCGGCGTCGCGTTCATCCACGGGATCATTGTGGCGGTGACCGAAGGGATACAGTGCTCGAGCCAGTGCGCGTGAGACGAAGAGGCACATGCCCTACTTGGTCGAGACCTACGACAAGCCGGACCACCACCACGTTCGCCTGGCGACTCGCCCCGCCCACCTGGAGTTCCTCGAGGCGAACGCTCCCCTGCTGCTGGCCTGCGGGGCCAAGCTCAGCGACGACGGGGAGGTGGCCTCCGGGGGCATCTACCTACTGGACGTCGACTCCCGCGAGGAGGCGGAGGCCTTCATCGCGCAGGACCCCTTCACGCGGGCCGACTTGTTCCGCGACATCGTGGTGACCAACTGGCGCAAGGCCTACTTGGACGGCCGCAGCTTCCTCTGACCCAAGGGACCGAAGTCACGGTCAGGTGATTCTCGAAACTCTGGACCAGGCCTCCTACACGTCGTGGTGTGTGTTCACGAGATGAACACCACGTTCGCCTAGCGAACATGTCAAGGAAGACAGGTCATGAGCCACACAACACAGGCATCGCCCAGGACGCCGGCCAAGGCCGGCGTCCTGCAGGGCATCACCGGCTTCTTCACCCAGTTGATGCGACGCTTCATCCCCGATCCGATCGTGTTCGCGATCGGCCTCACCCTTCTGGTCTTCCTGCTGGCCATCACGGTCGAGGGCGCCAGCCCGCTGGCCATGGTCACGGCTTGGGGCAACGGCTTCTGGGACATCTTGGCGTTCGCCATGCAGATGTGCGTGATCCTCATCGCCGGCTACGTCCTTGCGAAGGCCCCCGCCACTGACCGCCTGCTGGACAAGCTCTGCGCCATGGTCAGCACCCCGCGCGGCGCGGTGATCCTCGCCACCCTGGTCGGCGCGATCGGCTCCTACATCAACTGGGGCTTCGGCCTGATGATCGGCGGCGTGGTCGCCAAGAAGCTGGCGACCCAGATCAGGGGCATCCACTACCCCGCCATCATCGCGGCGGCCTACTCCGGCTTCACGCTGTACGGCCTCGGCCTGTCGGCCACCGTCCCGGTCGTGATCTCGGCCGCCGGCCACCCGCTCGAGAAGGCCATGGGCGTCATCCCGCTGGTGCAGACCATCTTCTCCCCGCCCATGCTGATCCTCTCGGCGATCACCATCGTGACGCTCCCGCTCCTCAACGCGGCCATGCACCCGAAGCCCGGACAGCCGGTCGTGGAGTACGACCCGTCCGTCGAGGGCACGAAGGCCACAGCAACGGTCGCCGCCGTCGTGGAGAAGGGCAAGAAGACCCTCGCCGCCACCATGAACGACTCCAAGATCGTGGTGTGGCTCATCGCCGCCATGGCGATCGTGCTCGTGGTCGCCTACTTCGCCGCCGGCAAGCAGCTCAACATCAACATCATCAACTTCATCATCATCTTCGCCGGCATGCTGCTGATGAAGACCCCGGCCCGCTACGTCGCCGCGTTCAGTGAGGGCACCAAGACCGCGTCCGGCATCATCCTGCAGTTCCCGTTCTACGCGGGCATCCTCGGCATCATGGCTGCGTCCGGGCTGGTCGGAACGATCTCGGACCTGTTCGTCCAGATCTCCACAGCGGAGACCCTCCCCTTCTGGGGCATCGTGTCCTCGTTCTTCATCAACTTCTTTGCCCCGTCCGGCGGCGGCCACTGGGTCATCCAGGGCCCGTTCATGATGGAGGCCGCCACCGCGCTCGGCTCCGACCACGGCTGGAACGCCATGGCCGTCCAGCTCGGCAATGCCTGGAACGACCTCGTCCAGCCCTTCTGGATCCTGCCCGCGCTCGCCCTGTCCGGCCTGAAGCTCAAGGACATCATGGGCTACACCGTGGTGGACATGTTCTACGTCGGGATCCTGTACTGCGGCGCCATGCTCATGGTCGGCTTCCTCTTCTGAGACCCTCAACCCACTAGGAGAAAACGTCATGCCCCACGCAACACCGTCCGAGGACCTCACCCTCCACTACGTCGTGGATGGCCCGGACACCGCTCCCGTCGTCGTCCTGTCCAACTCGATCGGCACCAACGTCGACCTGTGGGCGCCCATCGTGCCGCAGCTCGCCGAGAGGTTCCGCGTCGTCCGCTACGACAGCCGCGGCCACGGCGGGTCGACCACTCCCGCCGGTGACTACACGATGTCCCAGCTCGCCGGCGACATCGTCGCGATCCTCGACGACCTCGGCGTGGAGCGTGCCCACGTCGTCGGCCTCTCGGTGGGCGGCCAGACGGCCCTCACGTTCGCCCTGGAGCACCCCGAGCGGCTCGACCGCCTGGTCGTTTCCAACACGGGCGCGAAGATCGGGACCGAGCGGTCCTGGGCCGACCGGGCCGCCAAGGTGCGCACCGAGGGGCTCGAGGCGATCGTCGATCCCGTGACCGCCGGTTGGCTCACTCCCGCGCACGCGGCCGAGAACCCCCGGCAGCTCGCCACCATGAAGGAGTGGTTCCTCGCCAACGACCCCAAGGGTTACGCAGCGACCTGCATCGCGCTGGGCCACACCGACCTGACCGACCGCCTGGGCGAGATCACCGCACCGACGCTGGTGATCGGCGCCACCGGGGACGTCCCCACCCCGCCGGCCCTGACCTTCCAGATCGCCGAGGGCATCCCCGGCGCGACCCGCGTCGAGATCCCGGGCGCTCACCTCAGCGTCCAGGAGGCGCCCGAGGCCTACGCCGGGGCCGTCCTCGCCCACCTGTCCTGAACCACCGCAACACAACACCACGACCGCAACACCAACACGAAAGGAGCCAGGACGATGAAGTTCCTGTGCCGCATGCAGGTCACGTTCCCCGAGTCCATGTCGAAGGAGGAGATCGCCGAGAAGCAGGCTCAGGAGAAGGAGTACTCGCAGTCCCTGCAGCGCTCCGGTGAGTTCGAGGCGATCTACCGCGTCGTCGGACGCTACGCCAACGTGTCGATCTTCGAGGTCGAATCCAGCGACCGCCTGCACGAAATCCTGGCCGGCTTCCCGATGTTCCCCTACATGGACATCGAGACCACCGCCCTGTGCAAGCACCCGAACTCGATCCGATGACCTCCGTCCCCGAACGCCCTGAGCCGATCCAGTCGCTCGTCCGAGGACTCTCGGTCATCACGGCGTTCGGGGCCGAACACCCCCGCATGACGCTCAGCGAGGTCGCCCGGAGGGTGGACCTCAGCCGGGCCACGGCCCGGCGCGTCCTGCACACCTTGGTCGACCTCGGCTACGCGGCCACCGACAGCACTCTCTTCTGGCTGACGCCGCGCATCCTCTCGCTGGGCTACTCCTACCTCTCCTCCCAAGGCCTCGCCGAACTCGCCAACTCAGCCCTGCGCGCCTTGTCGGAGGCGTTGAACGAGTCGACGTCGTTGGCTGTGCTCGACGGCGACGAGATCGTCTACATCACCCGGTTCGCCGTGCGGCGGATCATGCGCACCCCCATCGCCGTGGGCACCCGGTTCCCCGCCTACGCCACCAGCATGGGTCGAGTCCTGCTCGCCGGGCTGACCGAGGGCGAACTCGACGACTACCTCGCCCGCACGGACCGCCCGGCCCTCACGCCCAACACGCTGACCGGGGCGGACGCGCTGCGCTCGGTCATCCGCCAGGCCCGCGAGGACGGGTTCGCGTCCATCGTGGACGAACTCGAACCCGGGATCTGCTCGGTGGCGGCGCCCGTCCTGGATCGGGACGACCGGGTCATCGCCGCCATCAACGTCTCCATGGCCAGCGGCGCGGGAGCCCGCGAACGCATCCAGGCGGCGACCCCCCACGTGCTGGCCTGTGCCGCGGCGATCAGCAACGAGGTGCGCAACCGCGCCGCGCTCACCCCCTGATGCCATCAGGCCTTGCGCACGTGAAGGGGCTTGGGCCTCACTCCGAGGGCTGCACCGTCCAGGACGGGGGCTCGTCGTTGCCGGACTCCTCATCCGACTCGGAGTCGGCGCGGGTCTCGTGAACCTTGCCCTGCGCGTGGTGGACGGGTGCGTAGATCGCGTAGAGGCGCATGGGCTCGTCACCGGTGTTGATCACGTCGTGCCACATGCCCGCAGGCACGACGATGCACCAGCCGTCGGAGACCTCTTCTGTGAAGGTGATCTCCTCGGCGTCCGGCCCCATCCGGACGTGACCCTGGCCGGCGTCCAACCGCAGGAACTGGTCGGTCTCGGGGTGCACCTCGAGACCGATCGACTGCCCCGGCTCGATGGACATGAGTGTCACCTGCAGGTACTTGCCGGTCCAGGCCACCTGGCGGTAGACCTCGTTCTCGACGGTCGCCTTCTCGAGGTCGAACGAGTTGGGCTTGGGGCCGATGTCCTCGATCTTCACGTGTCGCTCCCTCCGTGTTGGATTCATCTACAACCTAGCCGAGCCCCCCGACATTCATCGGACGGCCGCGAAGATCAGCGCCACGGCGCGCAGCCCGAGCACGAACCCGGCGAACGCCACGATGGCGCCCACCAGCGCGAACGTCGACACGCCCGGGAACACCTCCGGGCCGCCCGGGGCCACGGTCAGCACGACCCCGGCGAGCACCCCCGCCGCCGAGAGGACCGCCACCACCAACTGCTGCACCAACCCGGTCAGGAACGCGCGGTCGTCCGGATGGGAGGCGATGCGGACGTTCGCCGTCAGGCGCCCGGACTCCAGGTCCGCGGTGATCTTGTTGATCCGCCGCGGCAACTGCTCCAGCAGCGGCACCAGGTGCAGGACGCGCTGGCTCAACTCCGCCTTCACCCGCTCGGGCGTGACGGCCCCCACCGCCTCCTTGCCGACGGTGCGGGCGGCGGCCACGAGGTCGAGGGAGGGGTCCAGCAGCTTGAGCGTCCCCTCGAGGGCACCGAGGGATCGCAGGGCGGCCGCGATCTGGGGCGGAATGCGGAACCCGTGGTCGACCACGAGGGCGAACAGTTCGGTGAACACCGCCATCGACCCGCCCGAGCCGACCCCGCCCCGGAACCGCGTGAGCAGCTGGCCGATGGAGCGCTGCAGGCCCCGCTCGTCCAGGTCGTCCGGGCGGTCCAGCAGGTCCAGGACGGCGTCCGTGGCGGTGACCGGGTCGTCCGCGTCGATCGCCCACAGCAGGAGCCCCAGCGTGCGCCGGGACACGGCGTCCAAGCGGCCGACGGAGCCGAAGTCGAGCAGGCCCATCGTGCCGTCGGGCCACAGCACCACGTTGCCCGGGTGCAGGTCGGCGTGGAAGACCCCCTCTCCGACGATTTGGGCGAGCACCGTCGACAACAGCATGCGGGCGGAGTCGGCCCGCACCTGCGGATCCAGCGCGGCGATCAGGGCGGACGCCTGCGCCACCGGCGTCCCGTCGAAGCGCTCCATGACGATCACGCGGGCCGAGGACAGGTCGTCCGCCACCCAGGGGACCCGCACGCCCCGGCCCGCCAGCGACGCCCGCACGGCGGCCATGTTGTCGATCTCGATCCGGTAGTCGAGTTCCTCGCGGAGGGAGTCTGCGAAGCCCTCGGCCATGCCCTTGACCCCGATGGAACGCGCCCACGGCGCCTTGCGGTCCAGCGAGTTCGTCAGGCGGGTGAGGATCTCCAGGTCCAGTTCGACCTGCCGCAGCGCCCCCGGGCGCTGCACCTTCACGACCACCTCGCGCCCGTCGCTCAGCGTTGCCGCGTGCACCTGGGCCACGGACGCCGAGGCCAGCGGCACCTCGTCGACGTGGGCGAACGCCGCGGTGACCGGACGCCCCGCCTCCTGCTCGAGCACCATCCGCACGTGCGTCCAGGGCACGGGCTCGGCGCGGTTGGTGAGCTTGGAGAGCTCCCGGATGAACGGGGCGGGCAGGACGTCCTGACGCGTGGAGAGCATCTGGCCGAGCTTGATGAACGTGACGCCTCCGTCCTGCAGGGCCTGCCGCATCGAGGCGGCCAACCGGTTGAGGTCCCGCTCGGACGGGCGGAACCCCCGCAGCGGGGCACTCAGCCCGTGCCGCGCGGCGATGCCCATGATCTGGAGGTAGCGGCGTCCGCGGGCCCAGCGGCGGTCCCAGCCGAGGAACAGTTGGCGGAACGTCGGCAGCGAGCCCGTCGGGACGACGATCTCGAGCACGACCAGCGCGGCGGCGGAGAAGGCGAAGGTCCACAGGGTGAGGACGACGAAGGAGAAGGCCAGTCCCCCGTACCACTGGGGGTCGATCGGCAGCGCGCCGGTTTCGACCATCGAGCCGGTGACGGTGAACAGGCTCAGGATGGCGAGGCCGCAGACAACGATCGTCCGGGGCCAGCCGACCCGCACCCCCAGCACGCGGCGAGCGGTCTGCCCCACGATGAAGGCCTGGACGGCCAGGGTCACCAACCACAGGAAGCTGGCGGCGGCGCCGCCGAGCATGTCCAACCAAGCCATGGTCCTCCGTCGGGCGAGGGGCGTGCACCCGTTCGGGTCCACGCGTGACACCTTATGCAGCACCATGGTCGCGTGAGCAACCAGATCCAGGCTCCGGCGGCCGTCGTGATGGTGCGGCCGCACCACTTCACGCCGAACCCCGAGACGGCGGCCGACAACGTCTTCCAGCTGCCGCGTCCGGAGATCAACGCCGAGACGTTCGAGGCCAGGGCGCTCCGCGAGGTGGATTCCGTGGCGCGCATCCTCATGGAGCACGGCGTCCGGGTGCACGTCTTCGACGACCTGGGGCGCGAGACGCCCGACTCGGTGTTCCCGAACAACTGGTTCTCCACGCACCACGGCGGCCGTGTGGTCCTGTACCCGATGGCGGCCCCGAGCCGGCGTGGCGAGCGGCGCGTGGACGTGATCGAGATGCTCAAGCGCGAGTACCGCGTCCAGGAGGTCGTCGACTACTCGGGGCTGGAACCGGACGGGCTGTTCCTGGAGGGGACCGGCGCGATGATCCTCGACCACCTCGAGCGCGTGGCCTACGTGGGGGCGTCCCAGCGTGCGAACCAGGTCATCCTGGAGCGCTTCTGCACCCACGTGGGCTACGAGCCGATGGTCTTCGAGAGCCGCGACCCCGCCGGCCAGCCGATCTACCACACCAACGTGATCATGAGCATCGGCACCGACTTCGCCCTGCTGTGCACCGAGGTGATGACGGACGCCCGCCGTCGCGACGAGATCGTGGAGCGGCTCACGGCGTCCGGGCGCGACGTCATCGACATCTCGTGGCGGCAGGTCACCGAGTTCGCCGGCAACGGCATGGAGCTGACCGGCTCGTCCGGACGGCTCTACGCCTGCTCGGCGCGCGCCGCGGCGTCCTACACGCCGGAACAGCGCGAGCGCATCGAGGCGTCCGCGCCGATCGTGGCGATCGACGTGCCCACGATCGAGTTGGCCGGCGGTTCGGTGCGCTGCATGTTGGCGGGGATCCACCTGTCTCGGCGGTAGGTGTCCTCGCGCCGGCGACGGTGATCGTCCACTCGAATCGGACCTGGACAGTTCGCACCGCTCAGCGGGCGAACCGGGCCTTTGCCGAGTGGACGATTGCCGTCACCGAGCATCTGTGACCCTCGACTTCGTGGCCCCCGTGCCTCAGGCTGGAACCACCGACCGAGGAGGAACCATGGGACGTCCCATCCACTTCGAGATCCACGCCGCGGACGTGGAGCGCGCCAAGAACTTCTACGCAGCCGTGTTCGGCTGGGCCTTCGAGGACTGGTCCCGCGTCGCGGGCATCCCCTACTTCGGCGTGATCACCGGCGAGGAGGGCGAGCCGGGCATCAACGGCGCGATCATGAAGCGCTTCGGCGACAACCCACCGCATGGACAGCAGATGAACGGCTGGGTCGTCACCATCGGCGTGGACGACTATGACACGACCCACGACAGGATCCTGACCGCCGGTGGGACGGTCGCGCTCGAGAAGCAGGTCCTCCCCGGCATGGCCTGGCAGGGCTACTACCTCGACACCGAGGGCAACACGTTCGGCGTCCACCAGGCCGATCCCGAGGCCGCCTGATTCTGGGCCGCCCTGGCGTGGCACGTGTCACTCAGAGATGTCGCACGACCTGGTCGACCAGGCGCGCCGCGGTCCGGGCGGTCCGCCCGTCGATGTCGAAGCGGGGGTTGAGTTCGGCGACCTCGAGGAGTCCGAGCTTGCCGGATCCTACGACCCTGTCCACCAGCGCGCGCACGACGTCCAGACCGATGCCGTACCCGGCGGGCGCGCTCACCCCGGGCGCCACGGATGCGGGCAGCACGTCGAGGTCGATGCTCAGGTGGACGCGGTCGAGTCCGGTGACGAACCCCTCCACGAACTCGCCGGCGGACTCGATGGTGCAGTGCTCGTCGAGGAGCACTCGCGCGCCCAGGCGGTCGGCGGCGTCGAAGAGCGCGCGGGTGTTGTTGGCCTCGCTGATGCCCGCCACCGCGTAGGCGAACCCGCGTCCCGCGGCGGCCTCGTCGGCAGCGATCTGGGCGAACGGGGTCCCGGAGGTGGCGCGGTCCGCCGTGCGCAGGTCGAAGTGGGCGTCGACGTTGAGGACGCCCCACCTCTCCTGGGCCGCGTACGGCGCCCAGCCGAGGTGGGAGCCGTACGCCACCTCGTGCCCGCCACCCAGGACGACCGGGAGCGCCCCGGCCTCGAGCACGGCGGCGACCAGCGCCCCGAGCCGCGCCTGGCCCGCCTCGAGGTCGTCGTCGTCGACGACCACGTCGCCGGCGTCGAACACCGGACGTCCGGGGTCGCTGAGGTTGGCGAGGGCCTCGCGCAGGACGCGCGGGCCTTGGGCGGCCCCGACACGGCCCTCATTGCGCCGCACGCCCTCGTCGGAGGCGAACCCGATGAGCACGGCGGACGATGGAGTGAACTGGTGCCCCGACTGCGGGGCACGAGTCACCGCTGTGTGCCAGCGGGCGTGTTCGGGTCCGGGCCCATCGTCGCGTCCGATCCAGGGCTGGGGGGCTCGGTCAGCCACGGCGTCCCTCCTTCAGCACGGTTCGCACGAGCGGCACGCCCGGACGGTACGCGAGGTGGATGTACGAGGGGGCGTCCAGCACGAGCAGGTCGGCCCGGGCACCTGGGCCGAGGTGGCCCACGTCGGTGCGACTCAGCGCCCGGGCCCCGCCGGCGGTCGCCGCCCAGAGCGCCTCGGCCGGAGTCATCCGCAGTTCCCGGACCGCCAGGGCCACCATCAGCGGCATCGACGTCGTGTACGAGGTGCCCGGGTTGCAGTCGGCCCCCAACGCCACGGTGACGCCCGCATCGAGCAAGCGGCGCGCGTCGGGGTAGGGCCCACGCGTGGAGAAGTCCGCGCCGGCCAGCAGGGTCGCGACCGTGTCGGAGTTCGCGAGTGCGTCCACGTCGGCCTCCGTGAGGTGGACGCAGTGGTCGACCGAGGCCGCCCCCAACTCCACCCCCAGCCGGACGCCCCCGCCGGCGGTCAGCTGGTTGGCGTGCACCCGGACGCCGAGGCCCGCTGCCCTGCCGGCCTTCAGCACCGCCCGGGACTGCTCCACGTCGAACGCGCCGTCCTCGCAGAACACGTCGATCCACCGCGCGTGCGGCGCTGCCGCCGGGATCATCTCGTCGACCACGAGCCGGACGTAGTCGTCGACGCGTCCGGCGAACTCCGGCGGGGGGACGTGCGCGGCCAGCAAGGTGACCTCGTCGGCGTGGGCGGAGGCGAGGCGCACCGACCTCTCCTCGTCGATGACCGTCTGGCCGTAGCCCGACTTCACCTCCAGCGTCGTGGTGCCCTGTCGGCGGTACTCCGCCGCCAGCCGCAGCAGGTTCGCCTCGAGCGCCTCGTCCGACGCGGAGCGCGTCGCCGCCAGCGTGGCCCGGATGCCGCCCGCGGCGTACGGCGTCCCGGCCATGCGGGCGGCGAACTCCGCCGACCGGTCCCCCGCGAAGACCAGGTGGCTGTGCGACTCGACGAACCCGGGCACCACGGCCGCGCCCGCGGCGTCCAGCACGGCGTCGGTGCCGCGGTCGGCGTGGGAGCGTGGGCCGACCCAGGCGACGCGGCCGTCCTCGACGACGAGCGCGGCGTCGTGGAGCGTGCCGAAGTCGCCCTCCCCCAGCCCGGGTGCGTGGGTGACGAGCTCGCCGATGTGGTCGATCAGCAGGGACATGGCGTCAGCCTCTCGTGGTGTTCTCCGGGGACTGTACGAGTGATGCACAGCTGCATCACTCGTACAGTCCTCAGGACCCCATCATGGGGATCCGGACGCCGCGCTCGCGGGCGACGTCGCGGGCGTGCTCGTACCCGGCGTCGACGTGGCGAATGACACCGGTGCCGGGGTCGTTGGTGAGGACGCGCTCGAGCTTCTGGGCGGCGAGGTCGGTGCCGTCGGCGACGCAGACCTGTCCGGCGTGGATCGAGCGGCCGATGCCCACCCCTCCCCCGTGGTGGATGCTCACCCACGTCGCCCCGGATGCCGTATTGAGCATGGCATTCAGCAGGGGCCAGTCGGCCACGGCGTCAGACCCGTCGGCCATCGCCTCGGTCTCGCGGTAGGGCGAGGCGACCGAGCCGGAGTCGAGGTGGTCGCGTCCGATCGCGATCGGGCCGATCTCACCGGCGGCCACCATCTCGTTGAAGCGGACGCCCGCCCGCGCGCGCTCGCCGTAGCCGAGCCAGCAGATGCGGGCGGGCAGGCCCTGGAAGTGCACCTTCTCCTGGGCCAGGGTGATCCAGCGGCGGAGGTGCTCGTCGTCGGGGAACAGCTCGAGGATCGCGGCATCCGTCCTGGCGATGTCCGCCGGGTCACCGGAGAGGGCCGCCCAGCGGAAAGGGCCCTTGCCCTCCTCGAACAGGGGCCGGATGTACGCCGGCACGAACCCCGGGAACGAGAACGCCCGGTCGAAGCCCCCTTTGCGCGCCTCGTCGCGGATCGAGTTGCCGTAGTCGAAGACCTCGGCGCCCGCGTCCAGGAAGCCGACCATCGCCTCGACGTGCCGGGCCATGGACGCCTGCGCGGCCGCGGTGAACCCGGCGGGATCTTGGGCGGCACGCTCCTTCATCTCCTCGAACGGGACGCCGAGGGGCAGGTACTGCAAGGGGTCGTGGGCCGAGGTCTGGTCGGTGACGACATCGATGGTGATGTCGCCGGCGCGGTGGCGTTCGAGCAGGGCCGGAACCACGTCGGCGGCGTTGCCCAGGAGCGCGATGCTGAGGGGGCGGCTCTCCCGCTTGGCCTCGGTGGCGAGGGCGATGGCGTGGTCGAGGTCATCGGCAGCGACGTCCAGGTAGCGGTGTTCGAGGCGCCGGGCGATGCGGCTCGGGTCGCACTCGACGCAGATCGCCACGCCCTCGTTCATCGTCACGGCCAAGGGCTGGGCGCCGCCCATGCCGCCGAGTCCGGCGGTGAGGGTGATGGTGCCGCCGAGGGAGGCGGCACCTGAGCCCGACGAAGGGGCGAACCGCTTGCGCGCGACCGCCCCGAACGTCTCGTACGTGCCCTGCAGGATGCCCTGGGTACCGATGTAGATCCACGAGCCGGCGGTCATCTGGCCGTACATCATGAGTCCGGCGCGCTCGAGTTCGCGGAAGTGCTCCCAGGTCGCCCAGTCGCCGACCAGGTTGGAGTTGGCGATCAACACGCGCGGGGCCCACGCGTGGGTGCGGAACACGCCGACCGGCTTGCCCGACTGCACGAGGAGGGTTTCGTCGTCGGCGAGGTCCCGAAGTGTCGAGACGATGGCGTGGAAGCTCGGCCAGTCACGAGCCGCCTTGCCGGAGCCGCCGTACACCACGAGCTGTTCGGGGTGCTCGGCGACCTCGGGGTCGAGGTTGTTCATCAGCATGCGCAGGGCGCCCTCGGTCTGCCAGCTGCGGGCGTTCAGGTCGAGGCCCCGGTGGGCGCGGATCACGTCAGCCATGGGGCCAGCTTCGTCGCCGCGACGGCGTCCCGGTTGGGCGGACGAGCGGGTGTCTCGGATCTCAGACAGAGGCGGCGGCGCGGGCCGCGCCCACGGCGTCCGTGCGTGAGACTCGACCCCATGCGTGAGGTGAGGGTGGGGAGCGGACCGGTCAGGATCCCGGACGTCGTCGCGGTCGCTCGGGAGGACGCCCGCGTGGTGGTGACCGGCGAGGCGCTGGCCGAGGTCGCGGCGACGCGGCGCCACATCGAGGCGTTGGCGGCCCTGGACCGTCCGGTCTACGGGGTCTCGACGGGGTTCGGGGCGTTGGCGACGAAGCACATCCCGCGGGAGAAGCGCGCGCAGCTGCAGGTGTCGTTGATCCGGTCGCACGCGGCGGGGTCGGGCGAGGTGGTCGAGCGTGAGGCCGTCCGGGCGATGATGTTGCTGCGGCTGTCGACGATGGCGAGCGGGCGCACGGGGGTTCGAACGGTGGTGGTCGAGACGTACGCGGCGCTGCTGAACGCGGGGATCACGCCGGTGGTCCACGAGTACGGGTCCCTGGGGTGCTCCGGCGACCTGGCGCCGCTCGCGCACTGCGCGCTGGCGGCGATGGGCGAGGGCGACGTGATGGACGCCGCGGGCGTCCGTCGGCCGGCTGCCGAGGCGCTGGCCGCCGCCGGGATCGAGCCCCTCGTGCTCGCCGAGAAGGAAGGCCTGGCCCTCATCAACGGGACCGACGGCATGCTCGGCCAGTTGGTGCTCGCGTGCCACGACCTGTCCTCGTTGCTGACGACGGTGGACGTGGTCGCGGCGATGTCGGTCGAGGGGCTGATGGGCACCGACCGCGTGTTCGCGGCCGACCTCCACGCGATGAGGCCGCACCCCGGTCAGGCCGAGTCGGCGGCCACCATGCGCGCGGTGCTGGAGGGCTCGCCGATCGTCGCGCGGCACCGCGACGACCCGGACTGTCCGATCGTCCAGGACGCGTACTCCCTGCGCTGCGCCCCGCAGGTGACGGGCGCCGCCCGCGACACGCTCGCCCACGCCCGCGACGTGGCGGAGCGCGAGCTGGCATCGGTGATCGACAACCCGGTCGTGACGCCGGATGGACGGGTCGAGAGCAACGGGAACTTCCACGGGGCCCCGGTGGCGTACGTGCTGGACTTCCTGGCGATCGCGGTCGCGGACGTGGCGTCGATGTCGGAGCGCCGGACGGACCGGTTCCTCGACGTGAAGCGCAACCACGGGCTGCCGCCGTTCCTGGCCGATGACCCGGGTGTGGACTCGGGCCACATGATCCTGCAGTACATGCAGGCGGGTGTGGTCGCCGAACTGAAGCGCCTGGCCGTGCCGGCTTCGGTGGATTCCATCCCGAGTTCGGCGATGCAGGAGGACCACGTCTCCCTCGGCTGGCACGCCGCCCGCAAGCTGCGTCGGTCGCTGGACGGGCTGGCGCGGGTGCTCGCGGGCGAGGCGTTGACCGCAGCCCGAGCGTTGGACCTGCGCGGGATCGGCTCGTCGCCGGCGACGGCCGCAGTGGTGCGTGCCGTGCGGGAGGTTGTCGAGGGTCCGGGCCCGGACCGCTTCCTTGCCCCCGAGATCGAGGCGGTGGTCCGGCTGGTGAAGGCGGGCGCGCTGGTCAGTGCGGCGGAGTCGGTCGTCGACCCCTTGCGGGGATAAGGGACAGGGTGACCTTGTCCCCCTCAGACGGGGGACAGGTTCACTCCAAGATCCGGCGGGCACTTCGGGCACCTCGCCAGTCCACCCGGCCATCCGCGGCCGATGAGTGCCAGGCCCAACTGCTGGGCCACCTCGCAGGGCGAATCCCGCACATCCTCGCTGCCGTAGCGGAAGGTCAACAGCAGCCGGGCGGTGTGCTCGTTGTCGCGGGCATAGTCACGGAACCGCCCCGCGAGGTGGCCGCGACGCCCGTCGAGCTCGACCAGCACCCCGTACTCCTCGTACGCCACGTCGATGCGCTTCCCCTTCTTGGTCCACGCCTGGCGCTTCCCTTCCGGCAGCCCGTGGGCGCGCAGGACGTCGTCGCGGAACACCTGCTCCAGGTTGCTCTCGATGCCCTGCAGGTCGGCCAGCACCTCGAGGAGTTCCGCTCGGCGTGGGTGCCGGCCACGGAGCCGCAGCACCTTCTCCACCTCCTTCAGCGTCGTGCGCGTCAGGCGGACCAACTCCGAGCAGGTCGCGACGAAGTCGGACAGCGTGCCACCACGTGTCGCGTCGAGGAGGGCATCGGCCGCTCGGATGGCGGGCGTAGCGCCCTTGGCCTCCGCCAACCTCCCCTCCCCGTCCCGCAGGACCTGGAACTCCAGGGGCAATCGGCGCTGCACCGACGCCGGGACCACGATGGTGATGGTCTCCGGCACCTCCCCCACCCCGAGCAGGTGGAGCGCCGCGTGCCCGCCCACGGCGGAGGGCTCTCCGGCCAGCAGGAGCCCGGTCCACACGTTCTGGGCGAAGGTCGGCTCCGCGACTCCCCGGATGAAGATGCCGCGCCCGTTGCGCGACCAGCGCTCGTCACGGAGGAACCGGTCGATTGCCTTGGGGCTCAGCCCGCAGCCGAGCGCCTGCTGGCGGGAGATGGTCCCCGACTGGGCGTCGAGCAATCGCTGGACGTCATCGCCCGGGTGTTGGGTCGCGTGCACGGCGGGACAGTAGGCGGCGTCCAGCAACAGAGCTCGGGGGGCCGGTTCGGGGGCCGGCTCGGTGGGCCTGCTCGGGGGGCCGGTTCGGGGGCCGGCTCGGTGGGCCTGCTCGGGGGGCCTGCACCGGGGCCCGCTCCGGGGCCCGCTTGGACACGGTGAAATCCTCACCCCCAGTCGGGAGACAAGTTCACCCTGTCTTGACGGACCACCCCACCGGCCCACCCAGACGCCGCGAGACCTCACCCGCGGCCGCCCGCACCGCCGCAACGATCGGCGCGACCTCACGCACCGGGACCCGCGCCCGCCACGTGCAGCTCAACGCCGCGATGGGCAGGCCGTGGACGTCCAGGATCGCGGCCCCGGTCGACCGGAACCCCGGCGTGACCAGCTCGACCTCCTCCGACCAGCCCTGTTCCCGCTCGGGCGCGAGCTCCCCGAGCAGGTCCGCGAGCCCGCGCGGGCCGCGTCCCGTCCGCGACACGAAGTCGCCCGGACGCGTGTACAGCGCCCGCACCGTCGCCTCGGGCAGTCGCGCCAGGATCGCGCGCCCGTTCGCGGTGAGGTGCGCCGGCAGCAACACGCCCACCGCGGTCACCAGGCTCGGGTCGTCCCCCGACGCAGACGCGGGTGTCTCCTTCGCCAGATACAGGGTCAGCGGCCCGCGCAGGATCCCGAGGTGCACCGTCACCCCCTGCTCATCCGCGAGGGCACGCATCACCGGCCGGGACAGCCGCTCCAGCCCGTCGTGCACGGAGTAGGCGCTGGTCAGGCCATAGGCGGCACCGCCCAACGCCCAGCCGCGGGTTTCGGGCACCCGCAGCGCGAAGCCGCGCTCGGCCAGCACCGTCAGGATGTGGTAGGTCGATGACCGCGGCAATCCCAGGTCGCGGGCGATCGCCGCGGCACCGACGGGCCCCGCCTGACGGCCGAGATGGGTCAGGATGTCCAGCGCCCGCCCCACCGCGGGAGACGTGCTCGAGGCGCCCGCCATGGCCTCGTCAGCGCATGAGGACGTGGCGCAGCGCGTCCCCCAGCACACCGTGCGCGAACCAGAACCCCGATTCGGACAACTTCTGCGACGACACCCGCTGGTCGGTGTTGATGAGCTGGTCGTAGCCCTCGCCGCCGAGCAGCACCTTGGGCCCGATCGCCGGCGTCGGAACCGCGGACGGCCGGTGCAGGACCCGGCCGAGGGTGGTCGCGAACTCCGCGTTGGTGACCGGTCGCGGGGCGACCAGGTTCGTCGGGCCCTCGACGGAGTCGGTGAACAGGGCGTGCACGTAGGCGCGGACGGTGTCGTCGAGGCTGATCCAGCTCATCCACGCGTCCGGTGCGGCGAGACGTCCGCCCAACCCCACCGAGTACAGCGGCACCTGCGGCGCCAGCGCTCCCCCGCCCTCACTCAGGACGATGCCCGTCCGCAACTGCGCGACCCGGACGCCGGCGTCCACGGCCGGCCGCGCGGCGGCCTCCCAGGCCTGGACGACGCTCGCGAGGAAGCCGTCACCGGGTTCGGACCCCTCGGTCAGCAACTCGTCCGGACGCCGTGCGCCGTAGTAGCCGATCCCGGACGCCTGCACCAGCGTCGGGACCTTCGCCGCGCGGACCGCTTCGACCAGCGTGGTCGTGGCGTCGAGCCGCGAGGCCAGGATCTTGGCCTTGTTGAGCCGCGAGAAGCGCCCCCCGATGGAGTGCCCGGACAGGTTGACGACGGCGTCCGCGCCCTCGAGGGCATTGGTGTCGATGCGTCGGTGGGCGGGATCCCAGCGGACCTCGTCCGCACGCTTCGACGCACGGCGGACGAGGCGCACGACGTCGTGCCCGCCGGAGGCGAGGGCGGCGACCACCTGGGTCCCGATGAGGCCGGACGCCCCGGCGACCACGATGCGGCGGGGGGCCGCGGCGAGCCGCGTGTGCAGGTCGAGGTCGTCGCGCAGTTGGCGCTCACGGAAGGCGAAGAGTCCGTCGAGTTGCATCTCGACGAGGGCCTGGTCGATGCCGACGGGGAGGCGGACCGGCAGCTCCCAGGTGATGCGGTCGGTGATGATCGTGGAACCGCCCGGCCCGTCGGTGAACAGGTGCTCGTGGTGCCAGCGCTTGAACGGCCCGGAGACCTGCTCGTCGACGAACCGCTCGCCGGCGACGTACTCGACGTGCCGGACCACCCACCGGACGCCGAGGGGTCCCTTGCCGTGCCGGTGGCGGACCGAGGGGAGCAGGCCCGCGATGAGCGGGTGGCTGATGACGAGTTCCGCCTCGGACCCGACCTCGATGCCGTCGGTGTGGTGGCTCAGGGCGGTGACCATCCCCGGGGGCGAGAGCCGGGCGAAAGCGCCGGGTCGGGTGTGCCAGGCGAACACGGTCGCGCGGGGGTACGGGTACCGGGTGACTCGCTCGAAGACGGGCATGCGGACAGCCTAATCGCCGAGGGCTCGGGTTCGGGCCGCCGAGGGCTCCCCTCTGCACCGCCGAGGGCTCCGGTCGGAGCCCTCGACGGCGGGAACCCGAGCCCTCGGCGGCCCGAACCCGAGCCCTCGGCATTTGGTTAGCACAGATAATGAGCTAGACTAAGCAATCGTGCCCGAACGTGACCCTCTCCTCAGCCTTGCCAGCGATGTGCGCATCGCCTGCCAGCACGTGAGCCGTCGGGTCCGGTACGACAACTGCCACGAGATCCCCCCGCACCACTTCAGCGTGCTGGCGAAGTTGGCGACCGGCATGGCGGACACCGCCGGCGAGCTGGCCCGCATCGAGGAGGTCAGCGCCCCGAGCATGACCCGCACCCTCAACGCCCTGGTCGACGCCGGCCTCGTCGCCCGCACCACCGATCCCGGCGACGGACGCCGTCACCTGCTGTCCCTCACCCCTGCGGGCGAGGCCATGGTCGAGCGCACCAGGGCCTCCCGGGACGACTGGATGGTCCGCCGTCTCCAGAACCTCTCCCCCGCCGAGCTGAAGACCCTGCGCGCGGCGACCGACATCCTGCAGAAAGTGATCCAGGCGTGAGCACCTTGACCGCCCCCGCGCGGACCCCGTTGTTCGCGAGCCTCGGCGTCCGCAACTACAAGCTGTTCTTCTACGGCGGCCTCCTCTCCAACACCGGCACGTGGATGGGCCGCGTCGCCCAGACCTGGCTGGTGCTGACCATCCTCACGGACAACTCCGCGACGGCCGTCGGCTACTTGGCGGCGCTGCAGTTCCTGCCCATGGCGCTGCTGGGTCCGTGGGGCGGCGCCGTCGCCGACCGCTTCCCCAAGCGGACGATCCTCATCTGGACCCAGATCCTCCTCTCCCTCAACGGCGTCCTCCTCGCCGCCCTGGTGCTCACCAACACCGTCCAGCTGTGGCACGTCTACGTCCTCGCCCTCATGCTCGGCGCGATCTCGGCGGTCGACAACCCCACCCGGCAGGCATTCGCGTCCGAGATGGTCGGCCCCGAACTGCTCCCGAACGCGGTCGGCCTGAACAGCTCGTCGTTCAACGCGGCCCGCCTCGTCGGACCGGCCGTCGCCGGCCTCCTGATCGCCTGGTGGGGCGTCGGTCCGGCGCTGCTGATCAACGCGGTCAGCTTCCTGCCGGTCGTGGTCGCGCTCTGGGCGATGAACCCCTCCGAGCTGATGCCCGCCCCGCTGCGCCGCGGACGCGGTGCGATCCGCGAGGGCATCCGTTACGTGGCCGGACGCCCTGACATCCAGCTGGTCATGTTCATCGTGTTCATGCTCGGGACCTTCGGCATGAACTTCCAGATCACCAACGCGCTGATGGCCACCGAGGTCTACCGGGTGGGGGCCGACGCGTACGGCGTCCTGGGCTCGATCATGGCGATCGGGTCGCTGTCGGCGGCCATCATGGCCGCACGGCGTCCGCGCCCGCGGCTGAGCATCATGCTGGGTGCGCTCGGCGGGTTCGCGATCTCGACCGCCCTGCTGGCGCTCGCCCCGACCTACCTGACGTTCGCGATCATGCTCGTCCCGGTCGGCCTGACGGCGCTCACCGTGATGACCACGGCGAACGCGTCGGTCCAGCTCACGACAGAGCCGGCCGTCCGCGGACGCGTCATGGCGCTCTACATGACGATCTTCATGGGCGGGACGCCGCTGGGCAGCCCCATCATCGGCTGGATCGGGGACGCCTGGGGCGCCCGCTGGACGCTCCTCATCGGTGCGATCGCCACCGGCATCGCCTTCGTGATCGGCATGCTCTACGCGCTGCGCAACAACGGCTGGCACGTGCCGTCCTGGCGCGAGTTGCGCGGCTACCCGGACCCCGGCCAGTTGGACCCCGAGGCGGCCTGACAAGCCTCTTCCCCCACTCCCAGAACCCCCCGGGGGGTATCCCTCCCCCTGTGCTGCCCGCAGTTCGGCGTGTATTTTCCAGCCAACTTGGGGAGTGCCCGGTTCACCCACGCGACACCCTCTGGGCCGTAGACGCGACCGGACCCACGCCGCGCCGGTCGACCATGATGGGCTCAGTGACGAGGACCCACCTGCAGCCCGCTTCACCCCCCGACACGTCGCTCCCAGGAGAATCTGCCATGCCCAACCAACCGCGGGCAGCACTCGTTGCTGCCCTCATTGCGCTCCCCCTGATGTGGAGCGGGACACTCGCCACTGCCGCACCACCCGCCGAACCGCCCACCGCCCAGGCCCCCGCAGCGGACAAGATCCCGCAGAAGTACAAGGACAAGGTGGAAAAGGCCAAAGAGGCCAGGGAGAAGAGGATCACCCAGCAGCAGCGCGACGAAGCGGCCGCCCGGGCCATCAAGGCCGGCGAGCTGAACCCGCTCATGAACATCCAAGCCGCGGCAGCAGTGGCGCCAGGAGACGCGCCGCGCTACTTCAGCCACCCCAACTACGCGAACAGCCCACTGCCGCAGATCACGACGGTCCCGGGCTCCGCCGGATACGTCGGCGAGCTGCTGCAGGACCGCGCGTACGCCACTGACTACCCCGTCGCAGTCGGTCAACTGGCCTCGGCGTTCGTCGTGATGCCGCAGGCGCTCCCGGGCGGCTTCCTGACCAGCTTCCACTCCTGGAACCAGGCCACCAGCGGCCTGAGCCCGTTCCCCTCAGCCGGGAACGTCCTCCATGCGTACGTGCTGCGTCCGACCGGCACTCCCAACGAGTTCTCCGTCGTGTTCGACTCGGGCCTGCTCACCTTGCCCGCCCTCGCCGACCCGGCCACCAGCGCCCCGGCAGACTACGGCGTCATCAACTTGCCCGTGCAGGCCGGCGACCGGCTGGCGTTCTACGGCCAAGGGGTTCCGCTCGACGTCGGCACGGGGAGCGAGGTGCTGCAGTACCCGGCCGTCCAGCCGATCGAGGGCGGCACCATCATGCTCGGCAGCACCGACTACCCCACCCTCGCCCAGCAGCGGACGTACGCCTTCGGCGCCACCGTCGTCGGGCCCGACCAGACCACCATCAGCGGCGGCCTCCGGAAGTTCAAGGACGAGCTGCCGATGATCGGCGCCGCGACGCCGGACACGACGAGCTTCCCCGGTGCCGATTTCTACCGCATCGGCCTGGTCGAGTACACGGCCCAGATGCACGCCGACCTGCCGGCCACCACCCAGTTGCGCGGCTACGTCCAGCTGAACGCGGATGGCTCATACGCGAGCCAGCCCAGTTACCTCGGCCCGGCCATCGTCGCCACGAAGGGCACCCCCGTCCGGATCGAGTTCCACAACCTGCTCCCGACCGGTCTGGGCGGCAACCTCTTCCTGCCCGTGGACTCGACGGTCATGGGTTCGGGCATGACGCCGGACGGCCACACGTACATGGAGCAGAACCCGGGGATGGTTGACCCCGTCAACCCCATGTGCAGCTACACGACCACTGACGGCGAGGCCATGCACGCCGCCATGGTGGCAGGCGGGCACTGCTACACCGAGAACCGCGCGATCGTCCACCTGCACGGCGGCATCACCCCGTGGATCTCTGACGGCACACCGCACCAGTGGATCACCCCGGCCAACGAGAACACCCCGTTCCCGCAGGGCGTCAGTGTCCAGAACAGCCCCGACATGGCCAACGTCGACAGCCCGACCGACGGCGTCCAGACCCTGTACTACACCAACGCCCAGAGCGCGCGGCTGATGTTCTACCACGACCACAGCTGGGGCATCACCCGCCTGAACGTGTACGCCGGCGAGGCCGCGCCGTACATCATCACCGACGACACCGAGAAGGCGCTGGTCGGCTCCGGCACCCTGCCGGACGCCAACAGCACGATCCCCCTCGTCTTCCAGGACAAGACCTTCGTGCCGAATGCCGCCCAGCTCGCCCTGCAGGACGAGACCTGGAACACGGAGCTGTGGGGCGGCGAGGGCAACCTGTGGCTGCCGCACGTCTACTCCCCCGCTCAGAACCCCGGTGACCCCTCCGGCGTGAACGCCTACGGACGCTGGGCCTACGGCCCGTGGTTCTGGCCGCCGACGAACAACGTCGAGTTCGGGCCGATCGCCAACCCGTACCACGACCCCGCGTGCAACCCGGACGACCCGGCCACGCCGGGCATCTGGTGCGAGCCGCCGCTCATGCCGGGCGTGCCCTACAACTCCATGGGCATGGAGGCGTTCATGGACACCCCGGTCGTCAACGGCAAGGCCTACCCGACCACGACGTTGGAGCCGAAGCCGTACCGCTTCCGCATCCTGAACGCGGCCAACGACCGGTTCATGAACCTGTCGCTGTACCAGGCGATGGACGCCAACGGCGTGATCTGTGACGCCAACAACCCCCAGCCGGCCCCCGAATCCACCGGGGTCGCCTGCACCGAGGTCAAGCTCAACCCGACCGAGGTGGCGGCGGCGCTCGATGATCCGACCGTGTTCCCGACGCCGGTCGCCGGCACCGAGGGACCGGACTGGATCGTCGTCGGAACCGAGGGCGGCTTCCTGCCCACCCCGGTCGAGGTGCCCGCGCACCCGACCACGTGGGTCAACGACCCGACCGTGTTCAACGCCGGCAACGTCGACCAGCACTCGCTGCTCGTCGCACCCGCGGAGCGCTTCGACGTGGTCGTCGACCTGTCGCAGTACGCCGGCCAGACGCTGATCGTCTACAACGACGCACCGGCGGCCTTCCCGGCCCGCGACCCGCGGTACGACTACTACACCGGCAACGGCGACTACCGCGAGTCCGGGGGCGTGGCCTCCACGCTGCCCGGCTACGGGCCCAACACCCGAACCATGATGCAGATCAAGGTGGAGGGGACGCCGTCCGCGGCGTTCGACATGGCCAAGCTCAACCAGGCGTTCGCGCACACCGTCGCCGGCACGGGCGTCTTCGAGTCGGGCCAGAAGCCGATCATCGTCGGCCAGGGCGAGTACAACGCCGCTTACGGCACGACGTTCCCCACGAACGGCGCGCTCAACGGCACCGTCCAGATCTTCGACACGTCGCTGACGTTCAACCGGCTGGTCGACGACGCGACGCCCGGCGCACCGTTCACCACCACGTCCGACCAGACCCTCACCATGAACCTCAAGCCGAAGATGATCCAGGACGAGATGGGTGAGGCGTTCGAGGCCGAGTACGGGCGCATGAGCGGCTTCCTGGGGGTGGAGACACCGAACGCCCAGGCGGGCCTGCAGAACATGATCCTGTACGGGTTCTCGATGCCACCGACCGAGATCCTCGACGGCCTCGAACTGCCGCCGGGCATGGAGGCAACGCCCATCGCGTCCGCCGATGACGGCACGCAGATCTGGAAGTTCACGCACAACGGGGTCGACACGCACCCGATCCACTTCCACCTCTACGACGTCCAGTTGCTCAACCGGGTCGGCTGGGACGGGATCATCCGCAAGCCGGAAGCCACCGAGCTCGGCTGGAAGGACACCGTCCGGATCAGTCCGCTCGAGGACACCATTGTGGCGATCCGGCCGATCATCCCGCCGATCCCGGACGCGTGGGGCGGTCTGCCGAACAGCGTCCGCCTGCTCGACCCGTCCATGCGGGCCGGGGCGTACATCGCGGACACCACCCAGCAGGAGGCGCTGGGCCTCCCGCTGATGGCGTTCAACCCAGACGGCGAGCCGATCGACGTGATCAACCACTACGTCAACTTCGGCTGGGAGTACGTGCTCCACTGCCACATCCTCAGCCATGAGGAGATGGACATGATGCGCACCCAGGCCATCGCCGTGAACCCGGTCGCTCCAACGGGAGTGGTGGCGACCAAGTCCGGCAACGGCCCCGCCCGGGCGTACAGCATCACGTGGACCGACAACTCGAAGAACGAGACGGCGTTCGTCATCGAGCGACGCCTCGCGGGCTCCGCGGACGCTTGGCAGCAGGTCGCCGTGGTGCAGACCGAGCAGCGGGTGAACCGCACGGCCGACCCGGACGCCACCACCGGCACCGGCTCGACCACCGGTACGGTCGCCCCGTACGTCGACAGGATCGGCAACCCGGACCGGGACTACGTGTACCAGGTGTACGCGATCAACACGGTCGGAGACACGTGGGACTACTCGAACCCCGCGTTCAACGAGATCCCGCCGGGTGGCGGCTTCCCGACCATCACGGTCGACAGCCGGACGGGCACCCAGGCGGTGGGCGACCCAGTCGCAGCACCGACCAACTTGGCGGGAACGATGACCGTGAAGAACAGGAAGACCTCGACGGTCTCCCTCACCTGGACGGACAACTCGGCCAACGAGACCGGGTTCCTCATCCAGCGCACCAACGTCGACGGAACCAACGTCGTGAACACGACGGTGGGGCCGAACACCACGACGTTCACCCAGGCGGTCACCTCCGGCGTGGCGTACAACTACCGGGTGCTCGCGTTCAGCGACACGACACAATCCGGGTGGTCCAACACCATCAGGCTGCCGTAGCTGAGCGATCCACTCCCCTCACAACCGGACGCCGCGGGCTCGAGCCCGCGGCGTCCGGCCGTGTCGTCAGTTCGCGACGCCCCCGCACAGGATCGGGATCGACGTCTCCATGCCCGCCGCGAGCGTGCCGTTGGCGTCGAGGTCCAGGCCATGGACGACGACCTGGAACCGCCTCGCGAGGTCGAGGTTCGCCTCGGACGCCGCGAACGTGCGCTGGTACTCGAGGTGACCCGCGGCGTCCGCCATCGGGAAGGCCGTCATGTCGACGCTGCCCGTCGTGGCTCCGAACGTCGTGAGGGAGACCTGGACGGGGCCGTACCACGGGGCACCCTCACCGACGCTCACCAGGCCGTCCCCGCTGGTGTCGGCCGCCGGGCCGGGGCAGCCCATGTCCGGGGCCATGGGGAAGGTGTGCAGGTGCATCATGTGGTGGACGCCCGGGGTCAGCCCGTGCGCGACGACCGTGACCTGGAGCTTGCCGTTGGGCAGGGCCTTCACGCGTGCGGAGCCATGAGCCTGACTGCCCGGGACCGCCGCGGCCTGCACCGGGCCCAGGGCGTACGAGTGGCTCTCGACCTTCGCTGACGGCACGGTGTCCATCGCCATCGAGGGGGTGGCCGCGGCGACGAGCGCAGCCAAGGACGCGAGCGTGACGGTGGTGGTTCTCCGCATGATGGACCTCCTGTGAGTGGCCGGGCCCGGCTGGCCCGCTACTCCGGATACGGCCCGGGGGCACGGAGGGATTGCGCCCCGAGTGCATTTCCGGGTGGAGGAACCCCAAGGATTCTCGGGGTTCCTCCACCCGGAAATGCCACACAAAGCGTCAGTGGGTGTACACCCCCAGCAACTCGGCGTACGGCCGGATGAACCCGTCCCAGTTGTTGAAGCGGTCCTCATCGCCGGTCAGGTGGTGGATGCGGATCGTCGCGGCGTCGTCTCCGGTGTGGATGAAGTCGACCGAGATGGTCGAGGGGTCGGAGGCATCCTCAGCCTTGCTGAAGGTGAACACCAGGCGCTTGCCCGGCCGCCACTCCTTGATCTCGCCGCGGTAGGTCTGGGTTCCGTCGGACGCGACCTCCTGGACCCGGCCGCCGGTGACCGGCTCGAAGAACACATGGCTGAACACGTCGGGACTTCCGACCGCCTCGGGGGACCACCACTCCGCGGTCCGCAGCGTGAAGGCCTCGAACGCGGGCTGGGCCGCGCAGGGCACGTCGAACTCGTGCACGTCGTCGTGAATCTGCATACCTCATCATGGCCCGGATTCCCCGCACCCGACAGGGGAACGCCTCAGGTCCGCCCGCCTGCTCAGGGCCGTGCTGCATTTCCGGGTGGAAGAACCCCAAGAATTCTTGGGGTTCCTCCACCCGGAAATGCCTCACAGGCGTCCGTGCCAGGCCCGGATCATCGTGATGCGCGCCTCGACCTGGTCCGACGTCGCGGCGGCCAGGGGCGGACCGCCGCACTGCCGGCGCAGTTCGGCGTGCACGTGCGAGTGCGGGATCCCCTTCACCCGCGCGTACTGCGCCACGAGCATGTTGAGTTCCTTGCGCCGGGTCGCCAGCGCCCGGTGCAGGGCCACCTCCGGCTCGACCTTCTCCCGGCGCTCCTGACGAGCGTGGCGGTTGATCTGGCGCTGCTGCCGCTCGCGCAGCAGGTGGGTGATCTGCTCGGGTTCGAGGAGCCCGGGCAGGCCCAGGTACTCGGCCTCGTCGTCCGACGTCGGGACGGCGTGCATGCCGAACTGCTGCGAGTCGAACAGCACGTGGTCGAAGGTCGCCGCCGAGTCGATCGCCTCGAACGAGCCCAGCAGGTCGTCGGACGCCGCCTCCGCGCGGTTGGCCCGCTCGAGGATCGCCTCGGCCTCGGCCCACACGTCCACCTCCTCGGACGCCTTCCTCCGGCCGAGCACGTGGTCGCGCTGGCGCTCCAGCGAGGACGCGTGGGCCAGGATGATCGGCACCGTCGGCAGGAACACCGTCGCGACCTCGCCGCGGCGCCGGGCGCGCACGAAGCGTCCGACGGCCTGGGCGAAGAACAGAGGCGTCTGGGTCGCGGTCGCGTACACGCCCACCGCCAGGCGCGGGACGTCCACCCCCTCGGACACCATGCGGACGGCGACCATCCAACGGTCCTCCGAGTTCGCGAACTCCTCGATGCGTGACGAGGCGCCCGCGTCGTCCGACAGCACGACCGTCGGCTTGGTGCCGGTCACCGACTCCAGCGTGCGGGCGTACGCGCGGGCGTTGGTCTGGTTGGTGGCGATGACGAGGCCACCGGCGTCCGGGATGTGGCGGCGCACCTCGGTGAGGCGCTTGTCGGCGGCCCGCAGGACCGCTTGGATCCACTCGCCCTTCGGGTCCAGCGCGGTGCGCCAGGCCTGAGAGGTGATGTCCTTCGTCGTGACCTCGCCGAGGTTGACGGCCACCTCGTCGCCGGACTTCGTCCGCCACCGCATCGGCCCGCCGTAGTTCATGAAGAGCACGGGCCGGACGACCTGGTCGCGCAGCGCCTCGGCGTAGCCGTAGGTGTAGTCGGCCTTCGAGACCATCGCCCCGGCCTCCGTGGCGGCCCCGGCGGGCACGTAGGTCACGAACGGGATCGGGTTGTCGTCCGACCGGAACGGTGTACCGGTGAGCGCCAGTCGCCGCTTCGCGTACTGGAACGCCTCGCGCACCGACTCGCCCCAGGCGAGCGCGTCACCCGCGTGGTGGACCTCGTCGAGGATCACCAGGGTGTCCATGTTCGCGGTCATGGTCTGGTGGTGGAGCATCGCCGCCGCGACGCCGGCGTACGTGACGGCCACCCCGTCGTACTGCCGGGACCGGCCGCGCTTGCGTCCCGCCGTGCCGGGGTCGAGCTGGATGCCGACCTTGGCCGCGGCGTCCGCCCACTGCACCTTCAGGTGCTCGGTCGGGGCCACCACCGTCACCCGACGGACAACCCGCGTGTGCAACAACTCCGCCGCGATGCGGAGCGCGAACGTCGTCTTGCCGGCGCCCGGGGTCGCGACGGCCAGGAAGTCCTGCGGGGAACGCTCGAGGTAGAGGTCGAGGGCCTCCTGCTGCCAGGCGCGCAGCTTCGTCGCCGTGCCCCACGGCGCGCGCTGCGGGAACGCCGGGCCGAGCCGGTCGAACGCGGAGTGGCTCACGCGCGCACCTCACCCAGGGCACGGCGAGGCAGGGGGGCGGGGAAGCGCATAGGGCCTCGACCTTAGCCCCCGGCACCGTCGAGCGGTCAAACAAGCAAGCCGGGGTGTCGAGCGTGTCGCCGGACGATCAGCCCAGCAACTCCTGCAGCCTGTCCAGGAACGGGACCTGACCGATGGTGAGCCGGGTCCGCGCCTCGGGAAGGGTGAACCAGCCGGCGCGGTCCACCTCGGGGTAGAGCTGGAACTTGCCCGACTTGCGGGGCCATTCGACCTCGAAGAAGTTGCTCTCCACGAACGCCAGCTCAGGGGACGCCTCGACGCCGTACCCGCGCACCCGCTTGCCCGAGCTCAGGCGCACCTCGCCGAGGTCGACCAGGTCACCCAAGGGGGCCGGGACACCGACCTCCTCCTCGAACTCGCGGCGCGCCGCGACCTCGGGAGCCTCCTCGCCCGGGATGTACATGCCCTTGGCCAGCGACCACCCGCCGTTGTCACGGTGACCCCAGAACGGCCCACCCATGTGCACGATGAACACCGTCAACTCGCCATCCACATGGGTGTATGGCAGGAGGCCGGCACTGTAGAGGGGCATGGACCCATGTTGCCATGGGTCGAGGAGGGGAGGCTCCAAGACCCCGGCAGATCGCTGGGCTCACGACATTACGGCGGTTCGATGGACGCCGAACCACCGGGATGGAAAGGTAGGCCCATGAGCGAACCCAAGGATGCCGACAAGGCGGTGGACCCCAAGGAACAGATGCGGGCCGCCCTCGAGGCCAAGAAGAACGCCAGCCATGGCAACGCCGGAGGCGTGCAGGGTGGGTCGAAGGCGAGCGGTGGCCCCCACGGCCAGCAGGGCGGCAAGCGAACGTTCCGGAGGAAGGCGGGGGGCTAGGCCGGATGCGTGTCTCGATCCCCAAGGAGACGAAGGTCCGCGAGTACCGGGTCGCGATCACGCCCGTGGGCGTGCACGACCTGGTGGTCGCGGGACACGAGGTGCTCGTGGAGGCCGGGGCGGGCGTCGGCTCGTCCATCACCGACGACGACTACGCCCGGGTCGGCGCGCGGATCGTCGACACCGCGGGTGCCTGGTCCGGGGACCTCGTCCTCAAGGTGAAGGAGCCGACCCGCGCCGAGTACGGGTTCCTCCGCGAGGACATGGTGCTGTTCACCTACCTGCACCTGGCCCCCGACCGCGAGCAGACCGAGGCGCTCCTCAAGGCCGGGACGACCGCCGTCGCCTACGAGACGGTCCGGCTGCCCAACGGCCAACTGCCCCTGCTGTACCCGATGTCGGAGGTCGCCGGCTGCCTGGCGCCCCAGGTCGGCGCGCACGCGCTGATGACGGCCCAGGGTGGCCGCGGCGTCCTGCTGGGTGGGGTCGCCGGCGTGCCGAGCGCCAAGGTCGTCGTCCTGGGCGGCGGCATCGCGGGCCAGAACGCCGCGAGTGTGGCGCTCGGAATGGGTGGGGACGTCACGATCCTCGACACCGACCTGAACAAGCTCCGCGAGATCATGTGGAAGTTCGACGACCGAGTGGACGCGCTCGTGTCCTCGCCGTTGACGCTGCGGGAGCAGGTGCTGGGGGCCGACCTGGTGATCGGCACCGTCCTCGTACCGGGCGCGCGGACGCCCAAGTTGGTCACCAACGAGATGGTCGCCGCGATGAAGCCCGGATCGGTGCTCGTCGACGTCGCCGTCGACCAGGGCGGCTGCTTCGAGGATTCCCACCCGACCACCCACGACGACCCGACGTACCGCGTCCACCAGTCGGTGTTCTACTGCGTCGCCAACATGCCGGGCGCGGTGCCGAACACCTCCACGGTGGCCCTGACCAACGCGACGCTGGCGTACGTGCGGTCGATCGCGAACCTCGGCTGGGCGGCCGCCGCCGAGGCGGACCCCGCCCTGGCCGAAGGCTTGAACGTGATCGGCGGACGGCTGGCCCACCCGGGCGTGGCCGCGGCGTTCCCGGACCTCCCGGCGCTCGGCGACTGACATGTTCCGGCTCACCGACCTCGCCAGCCCGGTCGTGGCCGCGCCCATGGCGGGCGGCCCCTCGACCCCGGCGCTGGCGGGGGCGGTGACGGACGCCGGCGGCCTGGGCTTCCTCGCCGCCGGCTACCGGTCGCTGGACGCGCTGGCCGCACAGGTCGCCGAGACCCGTGCCCTCACCTCGGGACCCTTCGGCGTGAACCTGTTCATGCCCGAGTGGCGCGAGGACGACGCGAGCCGCGAGGAGATCCGGCAGGTGACGGCCTATCGGGAGTCGCTGGCCGGCTGGGCCGCCGAGTTCGGCGTGGAGTTGCCCCTCCCCCACCCCGACGATGACGGGTGGGGCGCGAAGGTGGAGTACCTCGAGGCTGATCCCGTGCCGGTGGTGTCCTTCACATTCGGGATCCCGCCGCTCGAGGACGTCCAGCGCCTGCGCAGGGTGGGGACGGCCGTCTGGGCCTCCGTCACCTCCGTCGCGGACGCCGTGGTCGCGGCCTCGCGAGGGGTGGACGCGCTGGTGGTCCAGAGCACGGACGCCGGGGGCCACCGCGCGACCACGCACTGCATCGACCCGCCCAACCAACACGGCACCGTCGCCCTGGTGGCCGCGGTGCGGTGGGTGGTGGACCTACCCGTGATCGCTGCCGGCGGCATCATGGACGCCACGGACGTCGACGACGCCTTCCTGGGTGGGGCGTCAGCGGTCCAGTGCGGGACAGCGTTCCTGCTGACCCCGGAGGCCGGGACGTCTCCTGCGGTTCGGGGAGCCCTGGTCGACCCGGCGTTCACCGAGACCGTCGTGACCCGTTCCTTCACCGGACGTCCCGCCCGTTCCCTGGCCAACCGGTGGACGGCCGAGTTCCCGGATGCCCCGGCGTTCTATCCGGCGGTCCACCAGGTCACGTCACCGCTGCGGGCGGCGGCCCTCAAGGCCGGTGACACCCAGCGCGCGCACCTGTGGGCTGGAACGGGATGGCGACGGGCGCGTGCCGACCCGGCCGCGGATGTGGTGCGTCGGTTGGTTGGTTCCTAGGGCGTTCTCCGGGCTCTTCGGCCCGAGGCCCGCGACGTAGCGCCACACCTCAGCGGAACCCGAACACCAGCGGGAACACCAGCACCACGACGAGCGCCCACACGCCGATCACCGGCAGGTAGCGGGACTGCCAGTTCTCCAGGTCCGCGAACGGACGTCGCCCGCGGAGGAACCCGAACGACAACCAGGCCGCCACGGAGAGGTTCACCAGCAGCACGATGTTCTCGCCCAGGGCCGCGACCTTGTTGGGGCTCGCCCCGAACTCGGCGATGCGCCCCGCCATGGCACCGAGCAGCACGACGTCGACGACCACGGCGGCCACCAGGAGCACGAACTGCAGGCGGTCGAACCATCCGACCCGCGCGCCGCCGGGACGGGCCGACACCGAGAAGACGTGCAGCGCGAGCACGACCACGAGCACGAGATCGATGATGATCAGCACCTCGCGGTTCGCCGTCGAGGGCGGGCCGCCCACGGCCATGACTCCCAGGAACACCACCAGCAGCAGCGTGAACAGGGGCGTGAACACCAGCGACAGCACCGGCGCCATGTTCTCCACGACGGACTGCTTCCCCTC
Organism: Propioniciclava sp. LT432; assembly: GCF_059515965.1. Taxonomy (NCBI): domain Bacteria; kingdom Bacillati; phylum Actinomycetota; class Actinomycetes; order Propionibacteriales; family Propionibacteriaceae; genus Propioniciclava; species Propioniciclava sp. LT432. The sequence goes on from NZ_JCAKNE010000019.1 coordinate 82,768, forward strand.
CACCAGCCAGGCCGCCACGATCACGGCGCCGCCAACGCCCAAGGGCCAGACCCACGAGGCCAGGACGTCCGGCTCCACGCCGACCATCGAGAAGACGCCGGCCGCCAAGCCCATCAGCACACCGCCACCCACGGCGATGAGCACGTAGTAGATGGCCAGTTCGCCGAGGAACCGGACGTAGTCCATCAGGCGCTCGACGCTCCGCCAGTCCCGGCCCAGGTACACCGCCCCGAGCGCGACGGCGATCGCGATGGGCGCGTGCACCAGGCCCAGCACCTGCGTCTGCCGAGGCTCGATGAACGGGTAGCCCAGCAGCGCCGCCGCGATCACCCCCAGCAGCGCGGCCATCCCCACCAGCACCCCCACCACCGGCGGACGCCGACGCCACGCGAGGTAACCGGTCATGACGGACGCCAACGCCACGAGCGCCGCGACCACGTGCGGGACGTCCGCCGCGGAGGCCCCCTCCTCCACGCCCGCGAGCAGCGGCGCGAAGGGGATCCGCACGGCCAGGCCTGCCAGCACGGCGAACAGCAGCATGATCCAGAAGTCGGCGCGCGGAGCCGTCCGAGCAGGCTCCTCTTCCTGCACGTACTGGCGCCAGAGACGTCCGGTGTGCTCGCGGGCGAGGCCGGCGGCGATGGCGTCCTGCCGGCCGACGCGTTGGACGGCGACGAGGAAGGCCTCGTCGTCGGAGAGTCCCGCGGCGGTCAGCGCGTCCACGTGACCGCGGAGGTGGTCCTCGAGCTCGTCGACATCGGACGCCGCAACGCCGGGTCGGGCGAGCATGGCCTCGCGCCAGGCGGCGATCCGGCCTTCCGGGGTGGTGGGAGCGTCTGTCATGTCAGATTCCTTCGGGGAGTGCGGGGAGGGACACCCGCTGCAGGTCGCCCCACAGGGCGCGGAGGGTGGAGTCGACGGCCTGCCACGCCTGGCGTTGCTCGGCCAGGGCGGTGTGTCCGCGCGCGGTGATGCGGTAGTACTTGCGGCGCCGGCCGGATTCACTGGCGCCCCACTGGGCCTCGATCTGCCCGAGGCGCTCGAGGCGGTGGAGGAGTGGGTAGAGCATCCCCTCGCTCCAGTCGAGCTGTCCGCCCGAGAGGGACGCGATGCGCTGGAGGATGGCGTACCCGTAGTTCTCGCCCTCGGCCAGGATGCCGAGGACGAGCGGCGCAGCGGATGCCGCGACGAGGTCCTTGCCGACAGGTGTGCCCATGCCGCCTCCCATACCTAACAGTTCTAGGTATGAGGATAGGTGGCGCTTCCCCGGCAGGCAAAAGGACCGCCCCCCGTCCGTTCCCCCACGAACACAACGGTGGCAACAAAGCCATCAAATCTGTCCAAATCTCCCCGTTGGAGGTCTCGACGCGCGCATTTCTGTCCTGCAAGCATGTGCCTGGGGACGGGGCCACCCGCGACTTGTGTCTTCTTCCGGGATCAAGGAGTTGTGCCATGGACCACCCGTCTCGTTCTCAGGTCAATCGTCGGCACCGGGTACTGATCGGCGGGCTGGTGCTGCTCGCCGGGGTGACGACCGTGGGGGTGGCGTCCGCCACCGTCCCCAGTGCACAGGGGGTCATCACCGCCTGCTACGCGCCCTCCGGCGCCCTCCGGATCATCGACGCGGAGGCCGGCCAGCAGTGCAAATCGAACGAGCACACACTCACCTGGAACCAGATCGGGGAGCCCGGGCCGCAGGGTCCGGCGGGTCCCGCCGGCGCCACCGGCCCGGCGGGTGAGACCGGCCCAGCAGGCCCAGCAGGCCCCGCAGGACCCATGGGCCTCACCGGCGCCACCGGTCCAGCAGGTGAGATCGGCCCGGCAGGACCGGCCGGCCCCGCAGGACCCATGGGACCCACCGGCGCCACGGGACCGGCGGGTGAGACCGGCCCGGCAGGACCAGCCGGCCCCGCAGGACCCACAGGCCCCACCGGAGCGACCGGAGCGACCGGCCCCCAAGGTCCGGCAGGACCGCAGGGCCCGCCCGGCGGGTCACCCGTCCTCTTCGGCTCAGTGGCGTTCGTCGACGCACTGGAGACCACCGGCTATCTGGGCCTCGGCGGTCAGACGGTCGTCGGCACCACCGCTGCGGATGTCGCGACGGTGCTCCCCAACGGGGGGACCGTGTCGGCGTTCTCAGCCCGAGCCGATGCCTCCGGCAGCCAGGTGACGTTCACGCTCATGGATGGTGCGACGCCCACGACCGTGACCTGCACGATTCCGGTGGGCTCCACCAGTTGCTCCACGAGCGGGACCGCCACGTTCGCTGCGGGTGCGTCCCTGAGTGTGAGCGTCGTCCATGGGCCGGGCGTCTTCCTGCGCGACGTCGCGTTCTCGGCGAACCTGGGCAGCTGACATGCCGCTCAGTCGCCGGACCCTCGTCGTGGCCGCAACCGCGGGAGCGGCCGGCTTGGCCTGGGCCCCCAAGGCCTGGGCCGGGACGTCATCGGGCGCCGGCTTCCTCGTGACCCGCCGCGACCACGAAGCGTTGGTCGGTCATCGCTTCACGCTCCGCAACACGGCGGGCACGTACACGGCCACCCTGGTCGCCGTCACTGACGTCGCGCGGCGCCAGCCCATGACCGGCACAGGCGAGGTGTTCTCCCTTCGGTTCCGCGTCCACGGCCGGGCACCGGCCGAGGTCGGGACCTACGCCGTCACCAGCGCGTCCACCGCCCCCGTGGACCTGATGTTCAGCTCGGCCCACGATCAGCACCTGCTGGCCATCATCAACCGCTGGACCCCGTCCCACCCCACCACTCTCTGAGGAGCCCCCATGGAACCCTTCATCGGCCAGATCTGCCTGTTCGGCTTCAACTTCGCCCCGCGGGGCTGGGCCTTCTGCCACGGGCAGCTCCTGTCCATCGCCCAGAACACGGCGCTGTTCTCCCTCCTGGGCACCACCTACGGCGGCAACGGTCAAACCACGTTCGCACTGCCCGACCTCCGGGGCAGGGTGGCGATGGGCTTCGGCCAGGGCCCCGGGCTCTCCGACCGCCAGCTGGGTGAGAGTGCCGGCGTCGAGACGGTCACGCTGACCGTCTCCGAGATGCCGGCACACGTGCACGGCCAGCCGGGCTCCAACCAGTTGCAGACCACCAACCGGGCCACCAACGCCGTGCCCGCCCTCGGTGGCCAGTACGCCACCGTTGCGGACACGTCGATGACCGCGACCAGCCCCGCGGGCGGATCGGCGCCCCACACCAACATCCAGCCCTACCTGGGGATGAACTACTGCATCGCGCTGGTGGGCATCTACCCGGCGCGGGACTGAGGCACTCCGTCAGCGATAGGCGCCCGGATCCACCGCTGTCGGCGGCGTCTCGCCGCGCTCGAGGGCGTCCAGCGCCGCGAGCAGGTCGGCGGCTGCGTCCTCGGCGCGGGTCATGGCGGCCAGGTGCGGGGTGACCCGGACGCCCGGGTGCCACCACGCCCAGTGGTCGCGCGGGAGCGGCTCGATGCGATGGACGTCCAGCCAGGCCTTCGCCACCCGACCCGAGGCCAGGGCCGCCTGCAACGCGGATTCGTCCACGGTCGCACCGCGTCCGGGATTGACGAACAGCGCGCCGTCGAGACGCTCGAACAAGCCCGACCCCACCATGTCGCGCGTGGCGTCGGTCAGGGGCAACAGGTTCACCACGACGCCCGGGCGTGACGCGAGCACGTCGTCCAGGCCGGCCCACCCCACGCAGCGGTCGAAGTCGGGCGCAGCGCGTCCGGACCGGTTCACGCCCACCACGGCCAGCCCCAACCCACGCAGGGACCGGGCGACGCCCTGGGCGGCGAGCCCGGTCCCCAGCACGAGGGCAGAGGTGGGCCACTCGCGGACGCCGAGCTCCAGCCACTCCCCCGCCGCCTGCGCGCGGACGAGGTCGTCGTGGCGCTCGGCGAAGGACGCCACCGCCGCGGCGACGTAGCGGCCCATCTGGAGGGGCATGGTGCCGACGGTGCGGGTCATCAGGTCCGGACGCGGTGCGTCGGACATGCGATCGATGCCGAGCCCGGTCACGTGGATCCACCGGACGCGCTGCGTGGCGCCCTCGGGCCAGCGGAAGCCGGCCATGCAGTCGGCCCACGCGAGGTCGGCGTCCGTGGGGTGGGGCACGACGCGGACGTCCAACCCGGACGCCCGCAGGAGGTCCCCGAGTCCGCGGTCGCCGTCGCGTCCGGACACGACGACGCGGGTCATGTCAGACGGCGGCGGCGCGGACGATGTTGTACAGCACCGTGGGGAGGCCCTTGACGAAGGAGCGTCCCACGATGAAGTCCCACACACGGGTCAGGGGGCCGGTGATGGTGAGGGAGTGGGTGAGGACCCAGGCGTCCGGGTCGAGCTCGGCGAGGGGTTCGTGCTCGTCCTCGCGGTGCTCGGGGCGGTCGAGGCGGTGCTCGAACGTCAGGACCGCGAACGGCAGCGTGGTCTCGAGGGTGAAGCGCCGCTTGTGGCTGTCGACCTCGACCAGTTTGAACTGGGCCTTGCGCCCGCCCTTGGGCTGGATCCATCCGATCGCGCCCTTCGTGAGGGGACCGTTCAACTGCGCCTTGGCCACGTCGGGGTCGTCGGCGGGCCAGTTCTCGACGTCGGTCCAGCGCTGCCAGACGACCGTCGGATCAACCGCTGCCGTGATGCTTCGGCTGTGGACACCCATGTGAAACTCCCTCGTGCAGAACCCTTCCATTGTTTCCACGAAACCGTGGCCATTGCCAACCGAGTCCAGAACAGTGTCTGCGCCCTAGCCTGAACGCATGCGAACCACGGTTGACCATCTACCCGGACTGACGTGCACGAACCTCATCGTCGACGCGCCACTCGTCCACGACGATCCCAGCCGGGGAACCATCGAGGTGTTCGCACGCGTCGTCACCGGCGAGGGTGGGCAGAACAAGCCGTACCTCGTCTTCCTCCAGGGTGGCCCCGGCAACGAGGCGCCGCGTCCCACCCTGTCGCTCCCCACGAATCCCGCCTGGCTCCCCCGCGCGCTCGAGGACTACCAGGTCGTCATGCTCGACCAGCGTGGCACCGGGCGTTCGACCCCGGTCGGGCCGGACGCCGTGGGCCCGGCCGGGCTGGACCGGCCGGAAGCGGCGGCGGAGTACCTCACCCACTTCCGCGCGGACGAGATCGTGAACGACTGCGAACTGGTCCGTGAGGCGCTCGGCGCCGAGCAATGGACGCTGCTCGGGCAGTCATTCGGCGGATTCACCTCGGTGCACTACCTGTCGGTGCACCCCGAGAGCCTCGCCGGCGCCATCATCACCGGGGGCCTGACCGCCGTGCAGCACCCCATCGACGACGTCTACTCGGCGACGTGGAAGCTGATGATGGGTCGATCCGAGGAGTACTACCGACGGTTTCCGGGCGACCGCGACCGGGTGCGCGAGCTGGTCGGGTTGGCGTCCGACGGTGCCCTGCGCCTGCCCAACGGTGACCGGGTCGGCCCGGACTGGTTCCGCACCATCGGCGGACGCCTGGGCATGCAGGGCGGCTTCGAGCAGATCCACTACCTGCTGGAGCTCGACCACACCTCGCCCGGGTTCGCCCACGACCTGGCCGCGGCACTGCCCTTCCACGGCCGCAACCCGATCTATGCGGTGCTGCACGAGTCGAGCTACGCCGACGGCGTCCGCACCCAGTGGTCGGCCGACCGCACCATGCCGGACGCCGTGCGCGACGACCCGACCCTGTTCGGCGGCGAGCACCTCCACCGGTCGCTGTTCGCGCAGAGTTCGGAGTTCAGCCCGTACGCCGAGGTGGCCGACCTCCTCGCCGAGCACGAGTGGAACCAGCTGTACTTCCCGGAGAAGTTGGCCCAGGCGGACGTCCCGGTCGTCGCGGCGGTGTACGCCCACGACGTGTTCGTCCCGTTGGTGTACTCGCTCGAGACCGCGACCATGCTCCCCGACTGCCGGACCTGGGTGACCAGCGAGTACGAGCACAACGGCCTGCGCATGGATCCGGCCGTCCTCGACCACCTGATCGGGTTGTTGTCCGGACGCCGTTGGTTGTGACCGGTCTGCGCTAGCGGATCGGCTCGGACCTCTCACGGCCGGACGTGCCTCGCAAGAATCGCGGCCGCAATCGGCTAACGTGGCCATCGCATTGCCCCCGGGGAGCGCGCCAGCGCTGAGAGTGCCATCCGGCAGACCCGTGGAACCTGAACTGGGTAACACCAGCGGAGGGAGTTGGGCAGGGTGCCGCGACCGCGGCGTCCGTACCCCGACGCTCGCGCCAGCAGCGCGTGCGCGGGGTGTCCCGACCCACATCCGGGGGCGGGAAAGGAAGAGATGGAACCCGCCTCGGGGGCACCGACCCCCACCACCTACGGCGTCGGGGCGCGTGTGTCGCTGCACCCGATGTCCGCCCGCTTCGTCGACATCATCCTGGGCGCCCTCGCGGATGCCGAACCCGCCAGGGGAGACCTCCAGACCAGCACCGGCGAGGTCAGCACCTTCGTGGGCGGTGACGAGTCCGGCCTGCTGCGCTACCTCACCGCGCTCGTGGGCGCCGCGGCGCGCCGTACCGGCGGGGAGCACCTTGCGGCGTCCGTGCTCCTCTCCCGCGGCTGTCCGGGCGAGGTCTCCTGCGACCTGCGCGGTGGGGCCTGGGCGTCCGACGAGCCTCTGGCCGTGGACGCCGTGGGCGTCACCGCGGTCGCCGAGTGGTCGCTGTACCCGCTGGTCGATGGCGCAACCACCGACCACATGGGCCCGATAATGGCCGCGATCCAGCAGGCCAAGGACGCCGGCCTCTACGACGGGTCGGACCACTACGTCACCCGCCTGCGCGGGGACGTCGCCGAGGTCCTCACCCTCGTCATGAGTGCCTGGCGCGCCGTGGGCGCGGACGTGCAGCACGTCACGAGCCATGTGTCCCTGTCGATCAACTCACCCCAGGAGCAGCGATGACCCACCAGACAGACCACACCCAGCCCGTCCGCGCGCCGAAGACCGCCGGCTTCGGGCTCAAGGAGATTCTCGCCCTCGTCACGCTGGGCGTGGTGTTCGGCTTCCTGTACTACCTGCTCGTCCAGGGCTGGAACGCCCTCGCGATCGCGCTCGGGCCCCTCGGCGACCTCGCCCAGAACGTCCTCATCGGGGGCTGGTTCGTCGTCGCGCCACTGGCCCTCTTCGTGGTGCGCAAGCCCGGCGCGGGCCTGGTCGCCGAGGTCATGGCGTCCGTCATCGAGGTCGTGTTCCTCGGCAGTCCGGTCGGGCCGATCCTGCTGCTGTCGGCGACGATCCAGGGGCTGGGCTCCGAGGTGGGCTTCGCCCTGTTCCGCTACCGCCGGTACGACCTCCTCGCGTTCCTGGTGTCGGGCTTGACCACGGCCGTGTTCAGCTTCGTCTACGCGACGATCCGGTTCGGCTGGCTGGGGCAGGCGCTGTTCGAAACCCGGCTGGTGCTGCACCTCGCCTCCGGGCTGGTGTTGTGCGGCGTCCTGGGCTGGCTGGTCGCGCGGGCGCTCCTGCGCACGGGTGTCCTGCGCGACCTGCCGGCCGGACGTGCGGCGTCGCCGCGCCGTGGCTGAACAGATCGCCTTGGCCGCACCGCTGGCGCTGGAGGGCATCACGGTCGCCCATGACGGGAACACCGTGGTGGACGGGGTCAGCGTCGAGGTGCCCGCCGGCGGCATCGTGGCGCTGACCGGCCCGTCGGGTTCGGGCAAGTCGACGCTGCTCGCGGTGGCGGCGGGGCTGGTGCCGCACGCCCGCGCCGGCGACCTGTGGGGCGGCGTCCGGCACGGCGACCGGGATGTCACCCTCGACCCACCGTGGGAGCGCGCCGCGTGGCTGGGCTTCCTGGCCCAGGACCCGGCGTCGTCGTTGTGCCTGGCCCACGTGCGCGACGAGCTGGCGCTGCCCCTCGAGAACGCCGGCCTGCCCCGCGAGGCCATCGGCCCGCGGGTGCAGGCGGTCGCCGGACGCCTCGGCATCACGCACCTGCTCGACCGCCGCACGAACCAGCTGTCGGGCGGTGAGCAGCAGCGCGTGGCGCTCGCCGCGACGCTCGTCGCCGAGCCGGAGGTCGTGCTGCTCGACGAGCCCCTGAGCATGCTCGATCCGGACGCTGCTGCGTCGGTCGCCGCGCTGTTGCGTCGCGAACTGGGTCGGGGCGGACCCGCCGCCATCATCGTCGAGCACCGGGCGCGTGAGCTCCAGCGGGCGGGGCTGCTCCCGGACGCTGTGGTCCGCCTCGGCACGCCTGCAGCGGTGGAGCGGGACCGCAGCGCTGGGCGTCCGGGAGAGGTCGTGCTCGACCGCACCCTGACCGGCGTGCGCCGCGAGCCTGAGGGCCCAGTCGTCGTCGACGGCGCGCATGTCAGGCTGCGCGCCGGTTCAGTGACGGTGCTCATGGGTCCGAACGGGTCGGGCAAGACCACGCTGCTGATGGCGCTGGCGGGGGTGCTGCCCGGCGTCCCCGCGGCCGGGGCCGGCGAGGTGGGGATGGTGTTCCAGCGTCCGGAGAACCAGTTCATCGCCACGACCGTTCTGGCCGAGGCAGCGTACGGGGCGTCGGTCGAGCGGGCGGAGGCGCTGTTGCGGCGCGTGGGGCTTGCCGGGCTCGAGGACCGCAGCCCCCACACGCTGTCGCTGGGCCAGCAGCGCCGGCTCTCCGTGGTGGCGATGGCGGTCCAAGACCACCCCGTGCTGCTGCTCGACGAGCCGACCTTCGGCCTCGACGACGCCGGTGTGGCGGCGGTGGAATCGCTGGTCCGGTCGCTGCGCGACGAGGGGCGGGCGATCCTGCTGGCCACGCACGATAGGGAGCTGGCCGACCGGCTCGCCGATGCGCGGCTTGAGCTCGCCGCCCGCACCACGGACGACCGGCCGCCGGCCCCGGACCGGGTACCGGACTCGTTCCTGGCCCGCTGTTCCCCGGTGCTGAAGTTCCTGGTCACGTTCTGGGCCAGCGTCGGGCTCCTGGCCACCACCGCCTTCTGGCCGGTGCTGGGGGTCTGGCTCGCGGCCGCGGCTGCACTCCCGGCGCTCGCCCGCGTGCGGCTGCGCCGGGCGCTGAGGTTCCAGGTGCCGGTTCTCTGGTTCGCGCTGTCGACCTTCATGGTCAACCTCGTCAGCCGCCCCGGCGAGCCGCTGGCCGGCTGGGGCGGCATCGTGGTCACGGCGCCGGGGCTGGAACTGGGGTTGGCGCTGGCCGCACGAACGCTGGCGATCGGCGGCCTGGCTTCGATGTTTGTGCTCAGCACGGACGCCGTGCGCTTCGTCAACGCCGCACATGTGCAGGCGCGGCTCCCGGCCAGGTACGCGTACGCGCTCCTGGCGGGTTACCGACTGCTCGAGCTGCTCCCCGACGAGTGGCGCACCATCCGCGCGGCCCACGCCGTGCGCTCGCGCCGCGTAGGGGTCGGACGCCGCGCGTGGCTGTCGGCCTTCGGACGGTCGGCGTTCGGGTTGGTCGTCGTGGCCCTGCGCCGCGGCCAGCAACTCGCCGAAGCCCTGGAGGCACGGGGCCTGGGACGGACGCCTCGCACCGTGTGGCGCCCGGTGCGCTGGGGCTGGCGCGACATCCTGCTCGCCGCGTTGGCCGGGGCCGGGGCGGTCGTGGTGGCGATCGCGGCGGTTGGTATCGGCGCCCGCTGACCACGAAGGGGTCTTTCAACATGGCCTCAGCCGACCACGTCCCAACGCTTGCCCGCTCCTGGACGTGGTCGTCAGAGGAGGGACAGCCGGACGACGGGGCGGTCCGTACGCGTCCGCAACACCTCGACGAAGCCCTCGTCGGTGAACATCGAGAGTGCACCGTGGTAGAGGTTCGAGCTGGGGACCTTCCCGCCCTTGGCTGCGACGTCGACCGGGTGGGCCTCCAACTGGGTGGCGCCTTGGTTCTTGGCGTATTCGATCGCTCCGGCCAGCAGCGCGCGTGAGACGCCCTGGCGACGATGACCCACACGGACCACGAAGCAGGTGCAGCGCCAGATACCGTCCGAATCGAGGCTCGCCGTGGTCCGGCTGGTGGTGATGCGGGGGAAGGACGCCCGCGGCCCAACCTGGACCCAGCCCACCGGCTCCGGGCCCCGGTACGCGAGCAGGCCGGGCGGCGGTTGGTGGGTCACTTGAGCGCACAGCGCCTCGCGGTTGCGTTCGGCAGACTCCTCGTACGAGCGGCCCGTGGTGAGGAAGAACTGGCAGAAGCACCAGGATGGGTCACCACGGGTGCCGAAGACGACCTCCACGTCCGGCCAGCGCTCGGCTGAGACGGGGACGACTTGGATGGGCTTGCCCATGGTCTCGGGCTCGCGGTCGGGCATCTGAGCGACGAGGCGCTTCGGTGCGACCTGGCGGTAGGCGTCGGTGAGCAGGTCGGCCAGTTCGTCCCAGTCAGGCTCGCGGTCGAGCCGGACGCCGACCCAGCCGCGGTGGCCGACGTACGGCGGACGGAAGAACGTGTCTGGACGGCTCCCCACGAGGACTTCCTGGACGCCGGGGGCCGCCGCAATCCAGAGGTGCGGGTAGTCGATGTCGTGGTGGCCGTCGAGCCAGGCGGTGGCGAAGGAGGTCTTGTCGCGCACGAACCACGTCGGCGCGCCATGGCTGGGTCGTTCGCTCACTTCGGGGAACGACTCGCAGATCGTGCGCAGCCTCTGCAGCAGCGCGGCCATGGGGAGATGGTAAGGCACGGATGCGTCAGCTAATCCCTCCCATTTTCCCCGAAATTGCGAAACCCATTCGGGACGAGGCAATTCCGGTACTGTCCGGCCATGATGGTGGTTCGGTGGCGTGGGGGCGGCCAGGACAGGCTGTACGTCAAGGACGACCGAGGCATCAACGCCGGCTGGTGCGATCTCCTGAGCCAGCAGGTCCATCCGGACTATGAGGGCAGTGAACTGCTCCTTCACGTGGCCTTGCAGCAGTGGTACTCAGACCAAGGGCCGGAGGCGGATCCGACGCCCATCCAGGCCCCTGCTGCGCCCGAGCCTTCCGCTCCGCCTCCCCTGAGAGGCGCGTCGAGCGCCCACTTCCCACCCCCGGCCGGGAAACCCCTGGTGGACTTGGCGAGAAATTCGCCCGGGCTTCAGCTGCAGGGTCAGATCGCGCAAGCTCATGCTGAGGGTCAACGGCCTACATTGCTGCGACGAATCTTCCTTGGCAAGCACGCTTACTCGACGTGGGAACGCGGCGCCATCGGAGAGCGAAAGGTGGCGGCCGAACTTGAGAAGCTCGTCGCCCGGGATCAGCGTTGGGTCTTTCTGAACTCCATCCCTGTCGGTGAGCATGGGGCAGACATCGATCACCTGGTTATTGGCCCGGCCGGTGTGTTCACGCTCAACGCCAAGCACCACCCCAAGGCGAAGATCTGGGTCGCCGGCGACACGTTCATGGTCAACGGAACACGCTGCCCGTATGTCCGCAACAGCCGTCATGAGGCCCGTCGGGCCGGCCGTCTCCTCTCAGCTGCCATCAACGAGGACGTCGTTGTGACGGGCATCGTCGTGCCTGTCGATGCGAACTCAATGACGATACGGGAATACCCGGAGGACGTGCTGGTCATCAACCGAAAGCGCCTGGTCGGCCTCTTGGAATCATTCCCCGAGACCCTGACTCGTGCCCAAGTGGACCGCCTGTACGCGCGCGCAAGGATCAGCTGGACGTGGGCGGGACCGGAGGCTCGCACTCGACGTCAGCGGCCCTCCCGCCCGATGTGAAGTACCAAGACCTGGACCCTCCAGAGCCCTGGGGGAACGCACCACGCCTCTCTGCTTGCTAAGGGCCTGTACGGCGCCACCCCCACGCTGTTCACTCCTGTCTGACATCCTGGCCCGGTGGACAGTGAAGTCGCCCCCGACTCGTTGGTTGAAGGTCTCTACGACGCGGTCGAGACGCAAGCCCTGGATGAGGCGGTAGCCGAAAGCACCTTTCGAGCCACCTTGAGGAAGTTGGGGGTTGACGAAGAGATCGACGTGCTGTCTCGACATGTGATGTCGTCCCTCACAGGTCGGCTAGCTCAGACCAAGCCGGACCAGCGCGTTGATGTTGTCAACGAGGTTCTCGATCACCTAGGACTGCCCGAGCAGCGCGTTACTTCACCTCAAAGACTCGTGGCCCTTCGCCGCCCCGATCAGTTGGGCACTGAGGCTCGCTACTCGGATGCGCCGGTAACTCCACTGGGCCAACCGGCCCTGCTGACCAACACCATCGGCGAGCCGGCACTCGGCACTGAGATCCGCACCGAACTCGGTAGCGCCGATCGCGTTGATCTGTTGTGTGCGTTCATCAAGTGGCACGGTCTACGCACTCTGGAGAAGGAACTGGACGCAGTACGCCGCCGGGGCGTGCCGCTGCGTGTCATCACGACCACGTACATGGGTGCGACTGATAGGCGCGCCCTGGACCGTCTCGTCCGTGACTTTGGAGCCGAGGTCAAGGTCAACTATGAGGTCGAGCGCACTCGACTTCACGCGAAGGCCTGGCTGTTTGAACGCAACACCAACTACGACACCGCCTACGTGGGCTCGTCGAACCTATCCAAGTCAGCGCTGCTGGACGGAGTCGAATGGAATGTCCGGCTCACGACAGTCGCGACACCACACCTCCTGCGAAAGTTCAAAGCCACCTTTGATACCTATTGGCAGGATCCGGCCTTTCAGTCCTATGACCCTGCTCGCGATGCCGGGCAACTTGACCTGGCCCTGCGTCAGGCAGGGGGAAGTGGCAGTGACCGCGCGACGATTACTTTGTCGGGGCTGGAGGTTCGCCCCTACCCCCATCAAGTCCAGATGCTGGAGGAACTCTCAGTAGAGCGCGAAGTGCACGGAAGACATCGCAATCTGCTCGTGGCAGCCACGGGGACAGGCAAGACCGTCATCGCGGCGTTGGATTACAAGCGCCTTGCGGACGCCGCAGGCAGAAGACCGACCCTCCTCTTCGTAGCTCATCGCGCAGAAATCCTGCACCAAGCTCTGCGTACCTACCGGGAAGTGCTTGGTGATGCCAACTTCGGCGAGCTCTACGTCGGCGGCGAACAACCCAGTCAGTGGCGACACATCTTCTCGTCGGTGCAGTCCTTCTCGCCGCAGGCGCTCGGACAGTTCGCTCCACAGCAGTTCGAGGTCGTCGTCATCGACGAGTTCCACCACGCGGAAGCGGCGAGCTATCAGCGGATCATGGAACATTTCGAACCGTTGGAGCTGCTGGGACTGACAGCAACGCCCGAACGGGCGGACGGCGTGGATGTGCGCAAGTTCTTCGACTACCACGTCGCCTCCGAGTTGCGACTCTGGGATGCACTTGCTGCCGACCTTCTCGTGCCGTTTCACTACTTCGCCATCGCCGATGGTACGGATCTTTCACACGTGGCCTGGACCCGTGGCAGGTACGACCCCAGCACCCTGGAGGGGATCTTCACAGGGAATGATGCACGGACGAGAATCGTCCTCAGAGAACTGGACGACAAGCTCACCGACGTGCACCGGATGCGCGCGCTGGGCTTTTGCGTCGGGGTCGGACACGCAGAGTACATGGCCCGGGCGTTCAGGGATGCAGGCATTCCGGCACTGGCACTCAGCGGCAGCTCCCCCAAGAACGTGCGAAAAGAAGCCCTAGGCCAACTCGCCCGTCGGGAGATCAACATCATCTTCACTGCCGACCTCTACAACGAGGGAGTGGACCTCCCTGACGTCGACACCGTGCTCTTCCTCCGCCCGACGGAGAGCCCCACCATCTTCTTGCAGCAACTCGGGCGCGGTCTCCGCCGAGCCAAGGACAAGGCCGTGCTCACAGCGCTCGACTTCGTGGGGAACCACAACGTCAACTACCGGTTCGACCAGCGCTTCACCGCCATGACGGGCATCCCCCGCGGTCACTTGAAGACTGCGATTCAGCAGAAGTTCCCCTTCCTCCCTGCCGGCACTCAGATCATCTTGGATCGACAGTCTGAGGAACTGGTGCTGGAGAACATTGCGCGCCAGGTGTTCTCGAACTGGAGGACCCTCACCACCCGACTGCGCGACACGGGGGATGTCACGCTCGCTACGTTCCTCGAGGCCGAGGGCCTTGACTTGAGTGACATCTTGAAAGGCCACAGTTGGACCGAAGCCCGCAGGGGTGCTGGCCTTCCCACACGGGTCGGCGGCCCGAACGAGACTTCGCTGCTCAAGCGGGCCAAAGTGCTGGCGCACGTTGATGACCGTGACCGGTATGAGGCGTACCTGACACTCCTGGATGATGACGCACCGCGCTATGAAGATCTCGACGCGCCGGTGCGGCAGTACGCCGACATGTTGCTCTTCTCGCTCTGGCCGTCGATGCCGTTCGAGTCCCTGTCCGGGGCGGCATCGGCTTTGCGGCAGGAGCCAGCTGTCCGCGACGAACTCGTTCAGGTCCTGGCCATTGCCTTCGCCCAAGCGCGACATATCGCGCGCCCTCTGAAGGGAAGCCTCGCGCTCACCCCGTTGCGAAGTCATGCTCATTACAACCGTGAGGAGCTCATGGCTGCCCTCGGAGAGGCAACCCTGACGCGTAGGCCTTCCGCGATGCGAGAAGGCGTCCTCTACTCACGGAGTCGCGCCACGGATGCCTTCTTGGTCACGCTCAACAAGGACGCCAGCTCCTTCAGCCCGACCACGATGTACCGCGACTATGCGCTCAGTCCGACCCAGTTCCACTGGGAGAGCCAGTCAACGACGAGCGCAGACTCGCCCACGGGTCGCCGCTACATCAACCACCGCGAGGCCGGAACACAGATCCTGCTCTGCGTTCGTAACAGCGGGACGAACGCCTTTGGTAAGGGAGCCCCATACCTGCTCTTGGGAACCGCCGAGTACCTCTCTCACCGCAACGAGAAGCCCATCGAGTTCGTATGGCGACTCGATCGGCCCATGCCGGAAGATCAGTTCATCCAGGCCACCGTCGAGGCCGGATGATCAGAACAGCGAGACTCAGCACCCATCCGGAATCGACCTAGGCAGCGCGTCCGCGCGAACCACAACGCCGGGATCGCCTGGGATATGGCCTCGCACCCGCGAAGCGAACGGACCTGCGATCGCGTACCCCGGCACGCCCACGGGGTTGTCGTCCATGAGCTCGACTGTGTTGCCCGTTCGGAGGTCGGCCAACAACACGCGCCGCGCCTGGGTGACGAGCGCGAGGTTCCCACTGAAGGAAATCGCTTGGTAGTCGCCCTTCAAGAGAGCGCGGGACTCATTGGTCTCCAGGTCGTACACCCCGACCTCCTCAGAATCCGGCTTCGGCCTGTAGAGGACCCACTGACCACTGCGATCAAGTCGGTCAAGGTCCCGCACCGCGTCGGGAATGGGTTCCGGCTCCTTCGTCCGGGAGTCGTAGGTCTCGTATTCGCCCGGCCTGTGGAAGATGTGCACCTGGTCGTTGGACGGTCCCGCGACGAAGGCTCCGGTCCCTGCATCCAACACCTGACGCGGCTTGGCGCCGGGCGCGTCCAAGGGAAGCTCCATGATCGAGACGCGCTGATGTTGGGGTGGTGCGTCGTGGGCGCCTTGAGCCTGCGGCCACCGCAACGTGTCGCCCTGGAACCAGATCGGCAACCGCATGTAGTCGCCGTCCCCCGCGTAGGACCAGTCCAGCACCGTCCGTGGTTGGGCCTTGCGACCGTCCTTGACGAACACCTTGACCGAGCCGAGTTTGCCCTTCGAGTGCGAGTACTCGCCGTAGATGACCCTCTCGCCTGTCAGGTCGAAGACGATGGGGTTCGCCCCCTGGCTGAGCTTCGGCAGGGCATAGGAGTCGCCACCCAGACCGTCCGGGAAGACCCGCAGCACCACGCGTCCGTCGACGGTCCCCCGGGCCACCGTCCCGTCGTCCGCAGGCGCATCACAGACGGGTCGGAGCCCAGAATCTTCGGCAGCGTGACCCGGGTGGTCAAGGCGTCACGCCAAGCCGTCCGGATCTCCTGGCAGGACAGCGCGGGGGTGGGTGGAGGCGTCAACGAGGGGGTGGGTGCGGCAGCTGGAGTGGCCGCCGGCGCGTAGCGCGTCCGCGGATCTGGCTGGGCGACGGGATGGGGAGCGGTTCTGCGGTGTAGCCGGTGAGCAGATCGCGGAGTTCCTCTTCACGCATGGTGGTGCTCCTTGTCGTCTTCGAGCAGGACGCCGAGGCGGACGCGTCCGCGGGAGAGCCACACGCGCACGGTGCCCGGCTGGGCACCCAGCTCCTCGGCCACGCGGTCGACCGGCAGGTCGG
This sequence comes from Propioniciclava sp. LT432, assembly GCF_059515965.1. Lineage (NCBI taxonomy): Bacteria > Bacillati > Actinomycetota > Actinomycetes > Propionibacteriales > Propionibacteriaceae > Propioniciclava > Propioniciclava sp. LT432. The sequence continues at coordinate 98,941 of NZ_JCAKNE010000019.1, forward strand.
CGAGGTAGTGGAGGACGATGGCGTCCCGCTGGTTGGGCGGCAGCTCGCGGATGGCGCGCTGCAGGCTGACCCGGGCGTCCGAGTCGATGGCCTTGGCGGCCGGCTCGAACTCCAGCGTCGTGTGACGACGCTTCTTGCGCCAGCCGTCGGTCAGCAAGTTGCGGGCGACCGTGCGGATCCAGGCGTCCGGGTGGGGGTGGCGTCCGAACTCACGTCGCCTCGACCACGCCCGGACGAACGCCTCCTGCACGGCGTCCGACCCCTCGTCTCGGTTGCCCCACATGGCCGTCACGTGGCCGACGAGGACGCGGTACTTCGTTGAGAAGTACTCGTCGAATGCGTCGGCGTCCATGGGGTCCTCTCGTCGGTCGTCCCCCACCCAACGTCCCGTGATGCCGATGCATATTGCGCTCGGTGAGGGCCGGTGTTCCGTTGTGGGGTGAGCCAGTGGTCCGGTGGGCGGTGAGCCACGGCGACGGGGCGCGGTGGACCGTGGCGGCGCTCGGGTTTTCGTGTGGGACGTTCGTCGCGCCGTGCCGTTGGGGTACGGCGTGACGAGAGGAAGTCGCCTTCATGGTCGACTACAAACAGATCCTTCGGCTGCGAGCTGAGGGGGTCAGTCAGCGTGGGATCGCGGACGTGTTGGGGTGTTCCCGTAACACGGTGGCGGCGGTGTTCACTGCGGCGGACTCGGCGGGGGTCGGGTTCGAGCAGGTGACGGACCTCGGGGCTGACGAGGTCCGCCGGCTGTTGCTGCCCGAACCGGCCAAGCCGGACTCGGACCGGGCCACACCAGACTTCGAGCACGTGCACCGGGAGCTGGGACGGCCGTCGGTGACGCTGCTGGTGTTGTGGAACGAGTACGTGGCCAACTGCCGCGCCACCGGCGAGGTGCCCTACCAGTACTCGTTCTTCAACGAACAGTACCGGCGGTGGGCGAAGGCCACCGGCGCGTCGATGCGGATCCAGCGCAACCCGGGCGAGTCGATCGAGGTCGACTGGGCCGGGGACCCGATGGCCTACGCCGACCCGCTGACCGGCGAACCACGACAGGGGTGGGTGTTCGTGGCCGCACTGTCGTATTCGGCCTACACGTATGTGGAGGCGTTCCCGGACATGACGCTCGGGTCGTGGATCGACGCGCACGTGCACGCCCTGGAGGATTTCGGGGGTGCTGCCCGGCTCCTGGTGCCGGACAACCTGCGGACCGGGGTGTCCCGGTCGGACCGCTACGAGCCGGCGTTGAACCCCGCCTATGCCCGGTTGGCCGAGCATTACGGCACCGCGGTCATCCCGGCCAGGGTGAAACGTCCCCGCGACAAGGCAGTGGTCGAAGGGAGCGTCCGGTTCGTCGCGGGGCAGGTCGCGGCGGTGCTCCGCAATCGGCAGTTCGTCGGGTTGGCCGAGTTGAACGAGGCCATCTTCGCCGAAGTCGCTGCCATCAACGCGCGTCCGTTCCAGAAGCGGGAGGACTCCCGGCAGATCGTGTTCGAACGCGACGAGAAGCCACTGTTGCAACCGCTGCCGCCGGTCCGGTTCGAGTTGGCCGAGCTCCGCAAGGCCAAGGTCGGCCCGAACTACCACGTCCAGGTCGACAAGAACTTCTACTCCGTCCCTTCCCGGTTGATCGGCCAATCCCTGGATGTGCGCCTCACCACGAGCATCGTGGAGGTCTTCGACGGGATCGAGCGGGTCGCGTCCCACCCCCGCTTCCAAGGGGTGTCGGGCCGGTATGCGACCCTGCCGGCCCACATGCCCGCCACCCACCGCAGCCGACTGGTCGACTGGACGCCGGAACGATTCGAGCAGTGGGCCGCCACGGTGGGCCCGAACACCCAAGCGGCGATCGGGGCGATCCTGGCGTCCCGCCAGATCGTCGAGCAGTCCTACCGGTCCTGTCTGGGGGTGATGTCGCTGGCCACCAAGCCCGGCGGCATGGCCCGCCTGGAGGACACCTGCACGCGGGCGTTGGCGGCCACCCCCGCCCCCTCCTACACGCTCATCAAGAAGCTGTGGACCGGCTGGACCCCACCCACCCAAGCCCCGCCGGCCCCCTCCCTGGGCGACGCCGGCTATGTCCGCGGCAGCGACTACTACGGGAGCCGAGCATGATCGATGTGGAAACCCTCACCCGCTTGAAGACGATGCGATTGTCCGGGATGGCCGAGTACTTCGAGAACCTCGCCGACACCACGACCGCCGCCACCCTGACCGGTCCAGAGTTGGTCAAACAGGCCGTCGACTGGGAATACGAGAGACGCCGCGACAGCAAGCTGCACCGGCTCCGCCGCCAAGCCTGCCTCGCCCAACCCGCCGCCGACCTGACCGACCTGAAAGCCATGCCCGGCCGCAGCATGGACCTCGAGCTGATCCACCGGCTCGCGGTCGGCGCCTACCTGGTCAAGCACCAAGACGTCATCCTGCAAGGACCCACCGGCGCGGGGAAGACCTACGTCGCCTGCGCGCTGGGGAACAAGGCCTGCCAGCAGTACCGCAAGGTGCTCTACCTGCCCGCCGGGGAACTGTTCGACCGGATCACCATCGCCGAACGGACCGGGGACAAGAAGCGCTGCCTCGACACCCTGGTCAACGTCGAGTTGTTGATCATCGATGACTGGTTCCTCACCCCGCCCACCCGGGTCCAGGTCCAGCAGTTGCACACCCTGATCGACCGACGACACAAGACCGCCTCCACGATCTACTGCTCCCAGCTACCACCGGGCCAGTGGCACGACCGGATGGAAGAGAAGATCCTCGCCGACGCCATCGTCGACCGGATCACCACCAACGCGCACGCCACCGTCCTGGACTGTGACGACTCCCTGCGCAAACACTTCACTCACCTGCAGTAACCACAGCGCTGGGGCGGCCCAAGCGGCCGCCCCAGCACCATGGCAACCCATCCCGTCGACGTGGCCCACCGATCCCCGGAACACTGGCTCACCCCCCAGCGGAACACCGGCCCTCAGCAAGCGCAATATCCA
>NZ_JCAKNE010000020.1:0-97173 GCF_059515965.1 Propioniciclava sp. LT432
CCGTGATGCCTCATGTCAATACCTCCGGATGGATTAGGTCGTTGCCTCACCTGTGACCTCCGGTTCGGCAGGAGTCGTTGCCTCACGTGTCTCCTCCGGTTCAGCCGGTCGCGGCACGGCGTTGCCGGGCGGTACGGCCCTTGGCCTGGGCGAGGGCTTCGAGGCGTCCGGTGTGGTGGAGGATCTCGCGTTGCAGGGCACCGAGGCGAAGCTTCTTGAACCGGGCGTTCATCGTGATCACGGGCCGTTTCCGGGTCGCGGGGTGGGCGAGGGCACGCTGGTGCGGGGTGGCGGCCTGGTGGTACTTCTTGACGACCTTGGCGCCGTCGCGGTGCTTGGAGGCCAGCTTCAGGCTGGGCAGGAAGTAGTTCGCGAACGCGTCATCCAACGCCCAGATCCGGTTCAGCAGCTCGAGCTCGGCGTCGGTGTCGTACCGGTAGTAGCCGACCAACTCCCGCACCCGGGCCCAGTTCTTCTGCTCCACGTAACAGCCGTCGTTCTTCTTCCCCGCCCGCCCGCGCGTGAACGTGATCTTGCGGGTCTCGCAGTAGTGCAGGAAGTGGTGGTTGATGAACTCCGACCCGTTGTCGGAATCGATCCCCACGATCGGGAACGGGAACATCCCGGCGGCGTGGTCGATGGCCTCGATCACCCACCGACGGGCCCGGTTCGGCACCGACCGGTTCACCGTCCACCCCGTCGCCACATCGGTCATCGTCAACGTGTAGCAGTACTCACCCGAGGCCACCCCACCGTCGTGGGCGACCAGGTCGATCTCGACGAACCCCGGCGTCGCATCGTCCCAGTCAGCGAACGTGCGGATCGGGATCTGGTGTTTCAACAACGACCCCGGCTTGGTGTGCGTCCGGCCGCGTAGCGTCATCCGCTTCCGCTCCCCGGCGAGCATCCGGTCGATCGTGGCCGCCGAGATACCGGCCAACAACTCGGCCTGGGTGTCGTCCAAGACGATCTCCCCCTCCACCCGCAGCAGGGGCACCAGCACGGGCATGAACGGCGCCAGGATCTTCCCCGCCGGCGCCCGCAACAGGGTCCAACAGCGCACCAGGGCGGGCAGCAGGTCATCGCCGTAGACCCGCGACCGCGGCTTGCGAGGCCGGACCGGTTTGACGACCAGCACCTCCCGTAACGCCGCCCGCGCATAGTCACGATGCCAGCCCGTCAACTCGACCAACTCGTCCAGGATCCGCGACTTCCCGGCCCGGTCCGCCCCCTTGTAGGCCAACGCCTTCTTCACCGTGACAGCCCTGCGCTCGCTCAAGGTCAGCTCCATCCCCGGATCGTTCAGGCGGAGACCCTTACGCGAGGCAACGACACCCCCGAACCGGAGAAACTCACCTGAGGCAACGACCCCCTCGAAGCGGAGGTCTTAGGTGAGTCAACTCGTTCCCTTGTCGCAGGCGCGGGAGATTGCCATAGTGGCGCCACCACCGATCCGGAGGTCCCATGGACACGCCCTCGTTGCACCACCGCCCACTCGCCGGCGAACCGTTGGGTCTGGGGGCCCTGCTCGAGCGGCTCGGCGCCGGGCCCGGGGTGCGGGCGAACATGGTCTCCTCCGTGGACGGCCGGGCCACCATCCGGGGCCGGGTGGGCGACCTCACCGGGTCCGCCGACCAGGTGCTGCTGAACGCCCTGCGGGGTTGGTGCGACGTCCTCCTCGTCGGTGCGACAACCATTCGGGCCGAGGGTTACGGCGTGATCGACCTGCCCACGGAGGCAGCGGCGATCCGCGCGTCCCGGGGCCAGGCAGCGCGGCCGGTGCTGGCCATCCTGAGCGAGAGCCTCGACCTCGACCCGGCCCTGCCCGCCTTCGCGGAAGCGGGGCCCGACGAGCGCCCGTGGGTGATCACCGGTCCCGGTTCGGACCGCACCCGACTGGAGGGACGCGCGCACTTCCTGGAGGTCGACGCCGGCCCGGACGGCCGCCCCTCCCTGAGGACGGCGATCGCGCGCCTCCAGGGCGCCGGGCTGGGGCGGGTGCTGAGCGAGGGTGGACCGAGCACGCTCGGTCACCTCGTCGCCGCAGGGCTGGTCGATGAGTTGTTCCTGACCGTCTCGCCCCTGCTGGTCGGCGGCGACGGCCTCCGGATCCTGCACACGCCGGAGTACCCCGAACCGGTGGCGCTCACCCTCCTCGACGTGCTGGGCGGGAACGACGAGGTCTTCCTGCGGTACGCGGTGGCTGCGAGCGGCGACCGCTCTTCCTGAACCGGCGCCACGGCAACCAGTGGACACCGTGCAGGCCTCGGCCGCACGGCGTCCTAGACTCCTCCCCATGCACGCAGTCCTGGTTGGCCGACGCTACCTCGACCTGCAGTTCTTCCGCGGCTCCAAGTGTTGTCTCTGACAACCTGACCGCCGGGGAACTCAAGGGTCGGGCCCTCCGCCTGCCCTCCTGATCGGACAGCCGGCTCCTGCCGTCGATGCGGGACCCTGTCCAGTCGTGCACCCCTGACCCCCGGTCCGGTCCTCTGCATCCCCCTGCCCTGGCAGCGACGTCCCGACAGGACGACCCCCAGCCGCACACCCGACCACGCGCTCCCGCGCACCGAACACGCGCCCCCGCGCACCCAGAACACACAAGGACACCCATGAACCGCACCTTCTCCGTCGTCGTCGCCGCACTCTCCCTGTCGGTCCTCGCCGCCTGCTCCACTCCCGGCAGCGCCACCCAGCCCACCGCGGGGGGAGCCCCCGCGCCGGCGGGCGACAAGGTCATCCGCGTCGCCGGCACCGGGACGAGCTACCCGCACAGCTACGCCGACGGCGGCCAGCAGGTCGGCTTCGACGCCGACGTCATCCGCGAGGCGGCCAAGCGCGCCGGCTACACCGTGGAGTACTCGACGATGGACTTCCCCGGCCTCATCCCGGCCCTGACCGCCGGCCGCATCGACACCACCGCCACCAACATCACCTGGACGCCGGAGCGCGGCAAGTCCTACTACTTCACCAGTGCCTACGCCTTTGACGGGGTGGGCTTCGCCGCCAAGGCCGACAACGACAAGATCAACAGCCTGGCCGACCTCGACGGCGGGAGCATCGCCACCGGCGCCGGCTCCACCAACGAAGCCGTCGCCAAGAAGTGGATCGCCGAATCCGGGTACACGGTGGACCTGCGCAGCTTCGACACCGCAGCCAGCGCGCTCCAGGAGGTGCAGACCGGACGCGCCGACGTGCTCGCCGGTCCCCGCGGCAGCACGATCGCCCAGATCAAGAACAAGGGCTTGGGCCTGAAGTGGATCGAGGGCATCCTGAGCTACGAGCAGACGCGCTTCCCGTTCGCGAACACCGAGCGGGGTCGCCAACTCGCCGAGGAGATCTCGGCCCAGTTGAAGGCCATGCAGGCCGACGGCACCCTGTCGGCGCTGTCGCAGAAGTACTTCACCTACGACCGCACCAAGCCCGAGGGCGGCGACTTCACGACCCCGAACCCGGACGAGATCACCTCGCCCGCGAAGGCCTGACGTGAGCGGATTCGACCCGCAGTACATGCTCGACAGCCTGCCGGTGCTGGTGGGGTTCCTCCCCACCACCTTGCTGCTGGCCATCGCCGCCATGTTCTTCGGCGTGCTTCTGGGGCTGGTGCTGGCCATCATCCGGTTCACCCAGGCCCCGGGGCTGAACCAGGTGGCACGGGTCTACATCTCGTTCTTCCGCGGCATCCCGACGCTCGTGCAGCTCTTCCTGATCTACTTCGGGCTCCCGGCGATCATCCCCGCCATGTCGGCCATGGACGCCGTCACCGCGGCGGTCGCCGGGCTCAGCCTGAAGCAGGCGGCGTACCTCGCCGAGATCTTCCGCGCGGGACTGGTGTCCGTGCCGGGCGGGCAGTACGAGGCGGGCCTGGCCACCGGGCTGTCCTCGGCGCAGGTCTACCGGCGCTACATCATCCCGCAAGCCGCCTACAACGCCCTCCCGGCAACGGGAAACATCTTCATCGGGCTCGTCAAGGAGACCTCCGTGGTCTTCACCCTGGGCATCACCGAGATGTTCGCCAGCGCCCAGATGCTGGCCGCCGAGAACTTCCGCTACTTCGAGACCTACCTGACGCTCGGACTCCTCTACTGGGGAGTCGTCGTCCTCACCGGCCTGCTCCTGGGGCTGGTCGAGAAACGCCTGAGCGTCCCGTACACGAGGGTGACAGCATGAACAAGATCCACGTCCGCGACCTGCACAAGAGCTTCGGCTCCCACGAGGTGCTCAAGGGCATCGACCTCGACGTCGCCGAGGGGGAGGTGGCGGCCATCATCGGCCCGTCCGGCTCGGGCAAGTCGACGCTGCTGCGTTGCCTGAACCTGCTGGAGACACCACAGCGCGGCCACATCCGCATCGGGGACGCCGAGGTGAGCTCCGGCGCCATCACGCGCCGTTCGGCGTCCGTCCTGCGCTCGCGCAGCGCGATGGTCTTCCAGCACTACAACCTGTTCCGCAACCGGACGTCCCTGCAGAACGTCACCGACGCGGTCCTGCTCCGCAAGCAGGCCACCAAGGTGGACGCCCGACGCCTCGGCCTGGACCTGCTCCAGCGGGTGGGGCTCGACGAGCTGGTGGCCCGGCAGTACCCGGTGACGCTGTCCGGGGGTCAGGCCCAGCGCGTGAGCATCGCACGCGCGCTGGCCGTGCAACCGGAGGTGCTGCTGTTCGACGAGCCCACCTCGGCCCTCGACCCCGAGCTCGTCGGCGAGGTGCTCTCGGTCATCCGTGAGCTGGCGGCACAGCACACCACGATGGTCATCGTCACCCACGAGATGAACTTCGCCGCCGAGGTCGCCGACCGCGTCGTCTTCATGGACGCCGGCTCCATCGTCGAACAGGGTCCGGCGCGTGAGGTGCTCACCAACCCGCAGTCCCCGAGGTTGCGGCAGTTCCTGCAGCAGGTCCGGGTCGGCGATGCCCACCCGGGCGACCGTCGCGAGCGTGAGGCCGCACGGGCGCTGGACGAACTGGCCCTCGTGACGCAGGCGGTGAGCTGACGTGGGTGCCTTCAAGCCACTGGCCGGGCTGCGTGTCGTCGAGTTCAGCCACTTCATCGCCGTCCCCAGCGCCGGGCAGCGCCTGGCCGAACTGGGCGCCGAGGTCGTCAAGGTCGAACCACCGAAGGGGGACCCCACGCGTCCGTCATCGGGCAACAACCGCGCGGTCATGTTCTACGCCTTCAACCGGGGGAAGCGTTCCATCACCCTCGACCTGAACGACCCGGCCGACGAGGAGACCGCCCAGGTCCTGGCGACCGGCGCGGACATCGTGCTCCACAACGTCTCGGCGTCCTCGATGGCCAAGCACGGCCTGGACGCCGCGAGCATCCGTGGCGCCAACCCCGCCGTGATCTACGGCTCGGTGACCGGGTTCCCGACGAACACCGTCCGACGCCACGACAAGGGCTTCGACGGCATCGGCCAGGCCGAGAGCGGGATGATCTGGGTGAGCGGCACGCCGGAGTCCGGGCCGCTCAAGGTGCCCTACTCCCCCGTCGACACCATCACCGGGGAGGCGCTGGTCCAGGCCATCCTCGCCGCCGTGGTCCAGCGGTTGCGCACGGGCGAGGGCAGCGAGGTGGAGATCTCGCTTTTCGAGGGCGGCGTCCAGCTGCAGCAGGCCTACTGGTCGAAGTACCTGCAGACCGGGGTCGAGCCCGAGCGCATCGGCAACCTCGAGCCTGACGTGGCCCCGGCCGCCGAGATCCTCGCCGTGGCGGACGGGTACATCATCCTGTCGGCCTACCTGGCGAACCACTTCCAGGCCCTGCTCGAGCTCCTGGGGCTCGAGCACCTCCTGGTTGACGACCGCTTCGGCACGCTGGACGCCCGCGTCGACCACCAGGCCGAGCTCCACGACCTCATCCAGGACGCCGTCACCGCGACCGGCTGGACGGTGGCCGAGGCCGGGGCCGCCCTGGAGTCGATCCGGATCGCCCACGGCGTCGTCGGCAGCTATGGGGACATCCTCGCGGGCGACGTGCTGCGCCCCAGCGGCATGCTCGCCACCGCCCGCCGCGAGGACGGCAGCGAGTACCCGGCGCTCAACGTGCCGTTCCGGGTCAACGGCGAGCGGCGTCCCGCCATCGCCCCCGCGGTGCCCGCCCTGGGCGCGGACGCGGAGGCCCTGCGCGCCGAGATCGCAGCCGGGGCGTGGGGCCCCGGCATCCACCACGACGACGACGAGAGAGCCACGGCATGACCCAGTTCCTGACCCCCCACGACGCCCCGGTCCTCGTCGAGGACCGCGGCGCCCACCTGGAGATCACCCTCAACCGGCCGAGCAAGCTCAACGCCCTCAACCAGCAGGTCGTGGACGCCTTGGCCGAGGCCTACGCGACGTTCGAGGCCGGGCACTGGGGAGCAGCGGTCATCACCGGGGCCGGACGGGCCTTCTGCGCCGGTGCCGACCTGAACAACCCGCCCACCAACGACGACCCCGCCTACCCGAACTTCGGGACGCCGCTGTCCAAGCCGGTGATCGCGGCGGTCGAGGGCCACGCGGTCGGCGGTGGTTTCGTCCTGAGCCAGGCCGCCGACATCGCGGTCGCCGGGAAGGGCGCCCAGTTCCGCTACCCCGAGGCCGGCCTGGGCGTCACCGGCGGTGGGGCCACCTTCCTCACGAAGCGGGTGCCGGCCAAGGTGGTGGCCGACCTGCTGCTGACCGCGCGCGCCTACGACGCGGAACGGGCGCTGGCGTCCGGCCTGGTGAGCGAGGTCGTCGCCGCCGGCCAGGCCCTGGCCAAGGCGCGCGAGCTCGCGGAGCTGGTGGCGGGCAACGACCCCGCCTGCGTGCAGGCGCTGAAGGCGCTGATCGACGCCGACACGCAGACGTCCACGATCGAGCAGGCCCAGCGGGCGGCCCGGTTCACGGCCAACACCCGCGACAGCTCGGTCCTGGCCAACGCGCGGTTGAAGTCAGCCTGAGGGAGGGCGGGCCGCCTCGACGGGTCGTGATACGACCTTCCCGGGGCCGGTCCGCCGCACCCGAATCTCTATCGAAGAAACTTCTTGACGTTACATCTCCCCAAGTCTAACGTTTAGTTATCTACTCGTTAGAGGGGAGTTCGTGATGACCACCACATCCAAGACCCACGCAGTGACTCCCACCGCCCAGGGCCTCCCACCTGCCTCGCGACAGGCCTTCCGTGTGCTGCGCACCGTGTTCACCGTCGCCCCGATCGTGTTCGGGCTCGACAAGTTCTTCAACCTCCTCACCGATTGGCCCCAGTACCTCGCGCCGTGGATCGACGGGATCGTGCCCGGGACAGCCCAGCAGGCCATGTACGCGGTCGGCGTCGTGGAGATCATCGCCGGCATCGTCGTGGCGCTGCGACCCCGTTGGGGCAGCCTCCTGGTCGCCGCGTGGTTGGCCGGCATCATCGTGAACCTCCTCAGCCTGCCGGGCTACTTCGACGTGGCCCTGCGTGACTTCGGCCTCCTCGCCGGGGCGACCGCCCTGTGGTTCCTCTCCCGCGATGCGGACGGCTCCTGACGCGGTCAGCCCCGCCCGCACAACCGTCGGGGTGAGTGCGTTCCCGCCCCCGCTGGGCCTCGTGCTCAGCGGGGGCGGCGCACGCTGATGGACGGCGGCCTGGTCGCCGACCTGCCCGTCGACCACGTGTTCGACCTCGGCGTCCGCTCGGCGATCGTCCTGGACTCCTCGGGGCCCTGCGAGGTCACGCACCCCCGCGCACGATCGTGGAGTCCATGGCGACCGCCCTGCGGATCCTGACCCGCACCCAAGCCGAGGCCCAGGCGCACGCGGCCGCGCAGCGAGGCCTGGTCGTGCACCTGCCGACGCCGTGCACCCTGCGCCGGTCCGCGCTCGACTTCCGCCGGGTCGCCGACCTGATCCCCACCACGCGTCGGATGAGGCACGAATTCTTCTCCGGCCGCGCAGGCGTGCCGTGGCCGGACCAGGGCATCGTGGGCCGCCTGCACCGCCACGCCGACGGCCACGCGTGCGCCGTCGCGGCGTAGGGTCGGGACGCAGCATCCGCTGGGAGAGAGGAATCCGATGGCTGACCGAGACCCCGTGGCCGGGATCGCCTCACTCGCCGACCCGGTGCGCCGCAGGCTCTACGACCACGTGTGCGCCCAGCACGAGCCCGTCAGCCGCGACCAGGCGGCCGATGCCTTGGACCTGCCCCGCCACAAGGTGAAGTTCCACCTCGAGCGCCTCCTGGCGGACGGGTTGCTGGACGCGCACTACGCCCGCACCAGCGGCCGGACGGGCCCGGGCGCCGGGCGTCCCAGCAAGCTCTACGTACGGGCGGCCGGCGAGGTCTCGGTGTCGCTGCCCGGGCGCGACTACGCCCTCGCGGGCGGGCTGCTGGCGGCCGCCATCGACGAGACCCGCACCACCGGGGGTGACGCCGCGGCCCGGCTCGGCGAGCTGGCGGCCGAGCGGGGCCGGGCGCTGGCGTCCGAGCTGGCGACGGTGAGCGGCGACGCGCTCGACCGCGTGGGCGAGCTCCTCGCCCGGCAGGGGTACGAGCCGCGCCGTGAGGGATCGCGTTGCACCTTGCTCAACTGCCCCTTCCACGTGCTCGCCCAGCAGCACACGGACCTGGTCTGCACGATGAACCTGCGCCTGATCGAGGGCGTCGTGGGGTCCCTCGACGACGTGGAGGCCAGCCTCGACCCGGCGCCCGATCGGTGCTGCGTGGTGCTGGAGGGCCGGGTCGAGCGCTGAGGCGTGCGGCGCGGGGGGTGTTGGACAACCCATCGACGCCCCTCGGTCGCCCCTCTAGGGTTCTGGACATCAGGGAAAGACCCACCCCGACCGGGTCACCCCCATCCCCCACGAAGGAGAGCCCCATGGCCAACATCACGCACGGCATGAACGTCGACGTCGTCAACGGCACCATCGCCCCCGGACTCGACCGCGAGGCCGCCCAGATCCAGCAGTCCATCACGGCCATCGACCGCCTCATCCAGCAGGCGGAGGAGAACTGGAAGGGCAACGACGCCAGGCAGTTCCAGGCCAAGTGGCAGGGCGACTACCGCGCCAAGCTCAACAGCCTCGCCGCCGAGCTCAAGCAGCTGGCCTCCATCGCTCGGCGCAACGCGAGCACCCAGAGCAGCACCTCCTCCGCCCTCTGAGCCCGGTTCCCCCGGCCACGTCGCACGGTCCTGGACGCCCCGCGTCCAGGACCGTGAGGTGATCCACCCACCCCCACCCCGCAGGACGGAGTCATGACCGAACAGTCCCCCACCAGGCGCAGAGGAGCCCCCAGATGAGCCTCCAGGGCATGAACCTCGCCGAGGTCCGCTCCATCGCGGCCCGCCTGCGCCGCGAGGCCGACGCCCTGGAGCAACGCTCCCAAGCGGTCGACCGGCTGGTCCAGCAGGCCGGCCAGAGCTGGTCCGGCCCCGACATCGCGGAGTTCCGCTCCCGCTGGCAGCGGGACCTGCGCGTCACCGCCCAGCGGGCGGCGCTGGACGTCCGGGCGCTGGCCGAGACCATCATCCGCAACGCCGACGACCAGGAGCGCATCTCCAACGACCTCGAGTCGTCCGGCCTCGGGGTCACCCCCAGTGGCGGCGACGGGGGCAGCGAGGAGGGGCAGGGCCGGCCGGTCGGCACCGACTGGTCGGACAACGACCACGGCGTGTCCAAGCCGCCGGCCGGCGTCGACCTGCCGAAGTGGACCAGCACCCGTGCCCACTCCTTCGAGCACAGCACGGACGTCCAGGACGCCCTGGGCGACGACCCCACGCTGACGGAGACGTCCAGGAGCACCACGTGGGATGACGGCTTCGAGAAGGACGACAACCTCGGCGACTTCGAGGGACAGGATGGGACGAACGGCCCCGACGTCCCGACCAACGTGAGCCTGACGATCGCCGACCACGAGCAGCAACACCTCGGCGGGAGTGCCTCGGCGACCGGCTCGACGGGCAACGAGACCACCGGGGCCGCCTACGAGGCCGAGGCGCTGGCCGGCGTCAAGACCGAGGGCGCCCTCGCGTACAGCACCGCGGCGGGCCTCACCGCCAGCGGCGGCATCCTGCTGGGTGCCAGCGCCTCGGCCAAGGGTGAGGCCTACCTCGGACCGCTGTCCGCTGCCGGTGAGGCCGAGGTCATGGCGGGCGCCAAGGCCGAGGGCCACGTCGCCCTGGGGCCGCAGGGAGCCAGCCTGTCCGGTGAGGCGTTCGCCGGGGCCAAGGCCGAGGCGAAGGGTTCGTTGGACGTCGGCGGCGTCGGCGTCACCGGATCGGCCGAGGCCTGGGCCGGCGTCGGCGTCGAGTTCGACGTCGACTTCGGTTGGCAGGATGGCAAGCTGTCCATCGGCGCCGACGTCGGGGCCGCCCTCGGGATCGGCGGTTCCCTCGGCGGTGGCGTCACCATCGACCTCAACAAGGTCGGCAACACCCTGTCCGACGCGGCCGACGCGGCCGGCGACTTCTTCGGAGGCCTGTTCTGATGACCGACCCAGCAGCACCCCGGCTCACCCTGACCCTCCCCCCGGAGCGGTGGCAGGTCGTGGACCCCTCACCGGGCACGCACTTCCAGGCCCAGCGCAAGGGGGACTTCGAGTACTTCCGTCCCACCATCTCCGTCACCGTCACGGCCCTTCTGCCCGAGGAGACGCTGACCGACGCGGCCTCCGCCCTGCTGGCCGACGTGCGCCGACTGGCCCCGGACGCCACGGCGGACACCGACCTGTCGGGGCTGGGCGAGGGACGCCTGCTCCAGCGGGTCCTGTTCTCGCTGCACGCCGACGACCTCCCAGCGCTGGAGCTCGCCCAATGGCAGGTCGTGGTCGCGATGCCGGCCTCCGACGGTGAGCACGGCCGGACCTTCGCCATGGCCTTGGTCCTGACCGCGGAGCGGGAGACCATCCACGAGTACGGCGCCGACTTCCACGCGTTCGTCGGCAGCGCCACCGTGACCGAGGAGCCCACGCCTTGAGCCGCCTCCCTGCCCTCGTCACCGCCATCCTGGGCGTGGTGTTCATCGCCGCCGGCGTCCTCGTCCTGACGTTCGTGCCCGGCACGCTGCGCTGGGTGATCGGCACTCCCTTCCTCGTCCTCGGGGTGGTCAACCTCGCCCTGGTGCCACGCTTCTTCCGGGAGGAGCTGCCGCCGGAGGATGCCTTCCTCCCGCTCGACGACGCCGGGAACGCCGCCGTCGGGAACGCGCAGGTGCGGCAGATGGCCGAGGTCCTCGACGCGGAGTTGAGGGACACCCCCCACCGCGTCTTCACCAGCCCGGACTCCGTCCGCGTCGAATACGACAGCGGTCACTTCCTGCAGCCGGGCGCACGACCCTCTGTCCGTCGCTTCCGGTGGCGGACGACGTTGGCGGCCACCGGTACGCCCGGCAGGTACCTGCGCCTGGACCAGGAGTTCGACGAGCGCCGCGGCGGCCTCTGGGGACGCCGTCAGGCGTCCAGCGGACGCCGGGCCGCGGCGTCCGCGCGCGTCACCGTCGGGGCGGGCGGGGTGACCACGCGGACCGTGACGACCTCGCCGGTGAGCGCCGCCGTGAAGGCGGTCTTCGAGCGCACGGAGGCCCGGCCCGCCCTGTCCACGGATGCGCTCGTGGGGCTGGTCAACGGCGGCCTCGGCTTCCTGGTCGCCATCGCGGCCGTCGTCATCCCGCTGGCCTTCCCCGAAGCTCTCGGCTGAGCCGGGTGTGACATGACCGCCGAACCCCCCGCCGTCCACGCCCAGCGCGTCCCGCTCCTGGCATGGAACGCCGCCTGCCGGCTGGTCGCCGGCGACACCACCCCGGTGAGCGACGTCGCATGGGACGCCCTCGTCGCCGCCGGACTCGCCCCAGCTCCCGGTGCCCTGCACGATCGCTGGGCAGGCCTCATCCGTTCCTTCCTGGACACCCCCAGCTCGGTCCGGTGCACGGCGACGTACAACGGCCTGCTCCACCGGGCCTCCCTCGCGCTGGGCCCCGTCAACGTCTGCGTCCTCGAGCGCTTCACCACCGCGCCCCTCCCCGACGGCAGCGTCGAGACCACCGGGCGTGACGACCGGCTCGAGGTGTCGGTCACCCGGGACCACCCCTGGACGCTGCTGCGCCGTGTCTTGCCCCCGCTGCACACGATCCAGGCCCCGACGCGCCAGACCAGCGCCCAGAACGCCGAGCCCGTCCGCCTGCCCGAGCCGATGCTCGCGTGGGCCCGGGAGCAGGCGAGGACACACCCCGCGGACCACGTGCTCCGGACCCTGCAACAGCGGTCGTCCGGGCGTCTGCACGACTTCCTGGGCGCGGACGACGCCTCGATCTCCTGGGCGTGGACGACGATGGGTCGCGAGGGTCCCCAGCTCGCCTTCGCGTGGTACCTGGCCTCGGCCGAGCACCTGTTCCGCGCCACCTTCTCCGAGGATTCCCCCTTCGAGGAGGTCCGACCGGGCGACCTCGCGTTCACCTTCGAGTACCAGCTCCTCGGCGTCCTCGACGCCTTGGGCGCCGGGAAGGGGGCGTGAGTCATGTCCTCCCTCACCGGCATGAACATCGCCGAGATCCGCAGCCTGGCCGGACGCCTCGAGCGGCAGGCGGACGCCCTGCAGAACTCCGCCCGCGACATCGACCGACTGATGCGGGTCGCCGAGCGTTCCTGGCGGGGAGACGATGTCGCCGCCTTCCACGACCGCTGGGCCGGAAGCCTCCGTCGCGTCACCGAGGATGCCTCCCAGAACCTGCGCGACCTCGCCGAGGCCGCCCGTCGCAACGCCGACGACCAGGAGCGGACGAGCAACGAGCTCGGGGCCAAGGGGTCGGGGGGCTCCCCCACAACCGGCCCCGCACCAGCGCGACCGGGCGGCTCCGAGGGGCCAGATCCGTTCGGGTGGACCCAGGACGGGCTCGACTGGCTGAGTGATCGCGGCGAGGACATCGCGAACTTCGTCGTCCCCCGTGTGGAGGCCTACGGAGCCGGGCTGGCGCGACACGGCCAGGCCGGGGGCGCGTGGGCATCGGTGTGGCTGGACACCTTCGAAGGGCATCCGCCGCAGCTCACCGAGGTCCTGGCCTCGGGAGCCCTGGTCTGGGGCACCTGGTTCGGCGCCCATGCCAACCTGCTCACCGGCAAGGACCACGAGTTCCTGTCCCCCGGTGACGCGGGCGTGGGACCGGCCACCAACCTCACCGCAGACCCCACGGCCCGGCCGATCACCGACTTCAACTCGCTCACCGACGCGACCATGTCGGCCTACGACCACGGCGTCCGCGTGGACACGATCGTGGGCCCCGACGGCCAGACGCGATACGTCGTCTCGGTGCCCGGCACCCAGGCAGAGCTCGGCCAGATCGACGGGTGGAGCGGCAACGAGAACGCCCGCGACTGGGCGGCCAACCTGTGGGGCATCACCCAGAAGGGCGACGCCACGAACGCCCGGGCGGTGGCGATGGCGATCGAGGCGGCCGGGGTCCCCGACGGCGCGGACATCCTCCTCACCGGCCACAGCCAGGGTGGCATCATCGCGGCCAACCTCGCGGCCGACCACGACTTCTCCTCGCGCTACCACGTGGACGGGGTCATCACCTTCGGCTCCCCCGTGCACGCCGCCGACCTGCACCGGGATTCGGCCCCGGTGCTGTCCTTCGTTCACGGCAACCTCATTCAGGACGGCAACCTGAAGCAGTTCGGGGATCCCGTCCCGCAACTCGACTTCGCTGGGGCGCCCGTCCTGCCCTGGCTGCCGAGCCACGAGGGCACCCTCAGCGAGGTCCTCCTGCCCCCCAAGGGCGACGCGTCCTTCGACATGCCGGCGAACCACGAGCAGTCGGGGTACGCCCGGGACGTCCGGCACCTCTCGCCCCACCACCAGCAGACCGTCGATCACTACCTGTGGGACAACGGGCTCACCAACTACCTCCAGGGGACCACGACGTCCACCGTGGCCGTGGAGACGAAGGGCTAGGGTCCATGGATGTGAAGAAGCTCGGGGCCCTGCTCGCCGTGGCCGTCGCGCTCGGGGGCCTGTTCACCGGCTGCGGGAGCCCGTCGGAATCCCGCGAGGAACGTCAGGCCCGAATGGAGCCCATCCTCCTGGCGGTCTCCGGCGTCACCGGTGGCTCGCTCGAGGTGACGAACGCCGGGATGGTCAATCTCTACCAGTGCCGCCTCACCAGCGACGCCCCCGACACGGACGCCCTGAAGGCCGTGCTGACCGACGTGTTGCGGACTCTGGCCGCCGAGGCGAACGACGCGGAGGGTTCGATGGTCTCATGCGGCGTGTCCAACCAGACGGAAGGGGTGGCCAGCCACGACCTCGGACTGGCCAACCCCACGTACTTCAGCGAGATCCGCGAGAAGCTCGGCTGACGCGGCTGACGCGGCGGACGGCGGAGACGCCGCGGACGCCCGCCCTCACTCCACCCGCGGCAGCTGGACGCGCCAGATCTTGCCGCCCTGCACCCACAGGCCCCGGCCGGGCGGGAAGTCGGCCCGCTTGACCCGCCCCAGCGGCGTCCGGAACACGACCTCGTCCTCCTGGTCGGGCTGCAGCCCCAGTCCGGCTCGCGGCTGCTTGAGCTCCGACATCACCGAGCTGAAGCCGCTGCCGGCCTCGCCGACCTCCGACTCCCCCACCAGGATGTGTCCGTTCCGGCGCGCGGCGACGACCAGGTCGGCCAGCCCCATCTCGGCCGGCCCGTTCACGAAGCCGGGCACGTTCTCCACGATGACCGCCCACGGACGGCCGCCCGCCTCGGCGTCCTCCCCCGCCCGCGGCAGCAACGTGTCCGCCACGAGGGCGTCCACCTCGGTCGCCCCGCGCGCCACGCGCGTCCACCCGTTCCAGGTCGCCAAGGACGACGTCCGCGGGGTGAGCAGGTAGAGCTCGATGCCCGGACGCCAGCGGCGCAGCGAGTGAGCGAGCCAGAGCAGGGCCGCGGTGCGTCCGGACCCGCGGGGGCCGGTGACCAGCACCACACCGGTCGGGTCGAAGCCCATCGGCGCAAGCGACTGGCCCTCCAGACCGAGCACCGGCCTGCCCCCGACCTCGGCGGGCATCGTGGACGGGTCGACCTGCTCGGGGAGCGAGCGGATCTGGAACGGTCGCCCCTTCAGGCGCGGCGCGATCTCCCGCGCCAGCTCCTCGATCAGGCGACTCTGCGCCAGCGGGCTCGGATCCTCCCCCAGGATCGCGATCTGCATCTCCTCCGGATTGTCCTGCAGCATCGCGCGCCCGGGCGGGCTGAGCGGGGTGATCACGTCGGAGGGGACGTCGAGTTCGCCGTACCCCTCCTCGTTCGCCTGCCGCAGCACGACCCGCTGCTGGAAGGCGACCTGGACCGCCCGGGGCACCGTCATGCCGCGGTCGGCGGTCATCGCCACGTGGACACCCACCGCACGGCCGTCAGCCGCCACCCGCCGGAAGCCCTCGTAGACGGCCAGGCGGGCCACGGTCGTGTCGTACTCCGTGCGGAAGGCCCCGAAGTTGTCGAGAAGCACCAGGATGCGCGGCTCATCCGGCCGGTCGGCCAGCCTGCGGTACTCGCTCAGTCCGGACGCCCGGACCGCGTTGTAGCGGGCGGCCCGCTCGTCGACGGTGGCCATCAGCCACCGGATGAGGCGGGTCAGGCGCTCCTCGTCGTCGCCGGGAACGATCGACCCGACGTAGGGCAGCCGCTCCAGCATGGACAGGCCACCGCCACCGAAGTCGATGCCGTAGACGTGCACCGGCCCCCCACGCGGGGTGATGCCGGCGGCCACGCCGAGGGTGCGCAGCGCGGTCGTCTTGCCGGAACCGCCGGCGCCGATGAACAGCACCGAGCCGTGCTCCTCGGGGCGGAAGTGGGTGACGACCTGACGCTGGCGGTCCGGGTCGTCCATCGCGCCGAGCACCAGTTCGGTGTCCGTCCGCTGGCCCATGTTCTCCAGGTTGTAGAGCTCGGCGAGCGGCTCCAGCCACGGACGCCGCGGCGTCCGCACGCGACCGGATCGGGAGGCGTCCCGGATCGCGGCGACGACGCGGTGGATGTCGCGCTCGGGCTGGGGCCCGTCGTGGCTGGTGGTGGCGACCTTCCAGGGACGCCCCAGGCCGAAGTCGAGCTGGGTCACCTGGATCGGCGGGACGGGCGGCTCGTCGTAGGTGCGGGCCCCGGGGTAGGCGGCCTGGAAGCGCGTGATGCGGCCAGGTCCGGTCCGGGCGGCGGCGCGCCCGGGGATCGTCGGGTCGAAGCGGGCCGCCATCGGGTCACCCAGGACGTCCGTGGAGTCGGCGTCGTCGTTCATCCGCAGGGCGACCCGCAGGTTGGTGTTGGCGCGGAGGCTGTCGGTGATGACGCCCGCGGGCCGCTGGGTCGCCATGATGAGGTGGAGGCCGAGCGAACGGCCGCGCTGGGCGACGTCCACGATGCCGTCGTAGAACTCGGGCACCTCGGACTTCAATGCGGCGAACTCGTCGACGACGATGACCAGTGCCGGCGGACAGGCCGGGTCGCCGGTCAGCTCGAAGTCGATCAGGTCCTTCACGCCCTTGCGGTTGAGCAACTCCTCGCGGTGCCGGATCTCGGCGCGCAGGCTGCGCAGGGCACGCCGGACGAGGTGGTCGGAGAGGTCGGTCACCATGCCCACGCTGTGCGGCAGGTCGGTGCACGTGGCGAACGCGGCCCCGCCCTTGTAGTCGACGAACAGGAACGTCAGCCGATCGGGGCTGTACCGGTTCGCCAGCCCCAGCACCCACGCCTGCAGGAACTCCGACTTGCCCGACCCCGTGGTCCCGCCCACCAGGGCGTGCGGACCCTGGCCCCGCAGGTCGAGGGTGAAGGGGTCGGTGCCGGTGTGGCCGACCATGGCCATCAGGTCGCTCGCGCGCTCCCGGGGCCCGGCGGGAGCGTTCCGGTCCACCAGCGACCCGTTCTCCCGCCACCGGACCAGGATCTGCTCGGCGTCCGTGGCGGTCTCCGCCCCCAGCAGGTTGACCACCGACACCAGGCGCGGCACGTCCGACTCGTCGACCGTCGGGGTGCCGATGTCGACGACCGGCGCCAGCCGCCGGGAGACGCGGGCCGCGGTCTCGGCGTCCGCCGCCTCGACCTTGACCGGGCCGACGATCACCTCGTCGCGGACCATGCCGACCACCGGGCTCGTCCCGTCGCCCAGGTCGAGGTAGGTGCGGCAGGCCGCCGGGATGAGCCGCTTCTCGGCGGCGACCCACAGCACGTGGACGCCGACCGCGGGCCCGTCCTCCGCGAGGCGGGTGAGCCGTCCCCGGTCGACCAGCGGCTCGTCGACGACGACGAGCACGGCCGGCAGGACGGGGCCCTCCCGGTCCTGGGACCGGGTGGCGATGACGTCCTCGAGGCGCTCGAGCAGCAGGCGTCCGGTGGCGCCCTCGCTGGACAGCTGCAGCGCGCCGGTCGGCGACTGCGGGGACGCCGCGTGCGGCAGCCACTCGACCCACCGCCACCGTTCGCGGCCCGCGGTGGAGGTCAGGACGGTGACGACGAGTTCGCTCGGCGAGTGCAGGGTCACGACCTGGAGCACGATCGCGCGGGCCACGCCCTCGGCCACCCCGGCGGTGCCGGCGATGCCCACGCCGCCGACACCGCGCAGGTCGGCGACCACGGGGGCATCGGCGATCCAGGCGTACTTGGCCAGCAGCAGGTCCCGTGGACGGGTGTACCGCTCGGCCGCGTCGAAGTCGGCGTTGGCGAACTCCACCAGCGGCCGCACGGGACCATCACCCAGCCGGACCTGCAGGAACTCGGGGTGCTCGGGGCGGCGCGTCCACACGAGGTCGCCGAGGCGTCCGATCTGCTCGACGCACTCCCCCACGGTGGGGTGCGCCTCGCGCAACCGGTCGCGCTGCTCGCGGTGGATCCGCCCGAGCCGGTGGTCGACCTCCGCCAGCCGGGTGTCGTAGGCCAGGTCGTTCTCGCGCCGCTGCCGCCGCTGGTCGAACACCTGGTCGGCCCAGGTGCCGATCAGCATCAGGGGGCTGAACAGGATGAAGAGCAGGCTCATCGGCGACTGGGTGACCGCGAACAGGCCGACGCCCATGAACATCGGAGCCATCATCGCCAGCATCGGGAAGCGCTGGGCGTTCTGCGGCTTCTGCGGGGTCGGCAGCTCGACCTCCTCGCCCTGGCGTCGTCGCAGCACGCGCGGGGAGCGGATGTACTCCACGTCCGTGCTGGACGCCGCCGCCTGGTCCGGACGCCGGGCGTAGCTGATCGTCACGGTCGTGTCGCCGACCACGAAGGGGTCGCCGGGTCCCACGGCCACACGAGGGGTGCGGACGCCCCCGACGAGGACGCCGTTGGCCGAGTTGGCGTCCACGACCTCGACGGTGTCACCGATCTCGATCCGGGCGTGTGCCTTCGACACCAGCGGGTCGGTGAGCCGAACCGTGCTGTCGGCGGACCGGCCGATCGTGGAGGTTCCCGCGTACAGCGGCACCTCGACGCCGGCGTCCGGACCGGCCAGGACGCGCAGCAGCGCGACGGCCTCGCCGCGGTCGGCCGACCGGGAGGCGCCGGGCACGACCTCCAGCACCGCGCCGGAGACCAGCCCGGAACTGACCACGGGCTGGGTGGGGGCCAGGACGGTGACGCGTCCGGCCTGGTCGGTGACCTGCAGGGTGGGCCGGTCCGCCTCCTCCACGGGGCCGTCCGCCGTCGGCCCCTTGAGCAGGGCCCGGGCCACGTCGGCGGCGGTGACCGTGGCGTCCGCCGTCACCTGGACGTGCAGGGGGACCCGGTCGCCGGGCTTGCGGAACAGGACGCGGAGCTTCATGCCTGCGCCCCCGCCCCGGAGTGGTTCGCCAGGCACTCGGCCCGCAGCATCGGCAGGTCGGCGCTCGTCACCAGCAGCGTGGAGACCGCGTACTCGACCAGGCTCACCCGCCGGTTGGCGGCGCTGTTGCCCGGCCCGCCCCGCAGCCCGGCGACGCCGGCCTTGTCGAGCTTGTCGCAGACGTTGTCCAGCTTGCGGTTGAACCGGGTCTGCGACCAACCGAGCCGAGCCGCGGCCTCCACCGCCGACGGCACCTGGGACGCCCCCGTCCCGACCCGCTCCAGCAGCGGCTCGGCCAGCGCGAGCACGGCCAGCTTCTGGCTGTCGGTCAGGGCGGCGTGGGAGATCGTCGTGTCCCCGCCGACCTGGGCGCCGCGCACCGGCTCCGCGACGGGTCCGTCGGTGGTGAGCAGCACCTCGTAGCTGGTCGACCCCGCCGCGAAGGTGAGCGCCGTCTGGTGGAAGACCAGCGGCTGGCGAGCCCCCGGGGACAGGGTGGTGCGCAGCAGCCCGTGCCGGTCGGTGAGGTGGGCGGCGAGGCGTCCGCCCACATTGCTGCACCACCACAGGCCGTCGGCGGACGTGATCTCGATGAAGGCACGGTGCAGGTAGGGGTTGTCGTCGATCTCCAGGTCGCCGGTGCGGCCGATGACGAAGACGCCCTCGGGATCCGGTTCGTGGAGTTCCCCGGCGAAGTCGACGACGAGGCGCGGAACGGTCATGGCACGCACTTTCTCAAGGGTGGGGACGACTGGCCGGTGGATCGCTTCGTGGCGACCTCGAGGCAGGTGGCCTGGGGCCGGGCGGGGACGGTCACCGTCGTCTCGGTGGTCTCCTGGACCGCGGCCTCCCCGTCGAGGAGCACCACCCGGTAGAGGTAGGTGTCGCCGGGTTCCGGCGCCGGGTTGGTCCAGGTGAACGTGACCTGGTCACCCGTCGCCTGCCCGGTCAGGCCGGTGGGCTGACGGACGGCGTCGAACGGGTCCCGGCCCTGGGGGACGACCGGGGACGGTGTCGGGGCCACGGTGGCGTTGCCCGTGCCGGTGACGAGCCAGGCGCCGCCCAGCGCGATCACGACGACAGCCGCGACCGCTGCGAGCACCAGGGGGAGCCGCCTGGCCGGTTCGGGCTCGGGTTCCGCGGACGCCCCGGGCACGGGCCGGCCGGGCGTGACGATGAACGTGTCGTCGGGGGCGACTTGCGGGATGGCCGGGCCGGTGAACTCCAGGGGCTCCCGGGCGGGTGCGGAGCCGCGTCCGTGCTGCAGCACCCGCGGGCCGGTCTGGCCGGTGGTCCCGGACGGGCCGGTCCCGGAAGAGGCGGTCCCGGAAGAGGCGGTCCCGGAGGGGGCGGCGTCCAGCTCGCCCGTGCGCAGGTCGGTCTGCCGCGTGCCACGGGTGCCGCTGTCGAGCCAGCCGGAGTTGGTGTCGGTCGACAGCTCGGGGTCGATCACCGCGAAGCCGGTGACCCGCGTTCCCGTTTCGGCGTAGGTGGTGGCCTCGTCCTCGGCACGGTCGTCCCGGACGTCGATCGTGGTGACGGACTCGTGCAACTCGGCCTGGACCCGTTGCAGTGCCCGGGCGAACTCCAGGGCGGACGCATACCGCTGCTCCGGACGCTTGGACAGCGCGGTGCGCAGGACGCCCTCCAGCGAGTCGGGCACGTCGGCGCGTCCCGTGGGCGGGGCCGGCATCGTCTGGACGCGCTGGGCCAACTCCATCGCGTTGTTCTCGCCGGGCACGTCGAAGGGGCTGTGCCCGGTCAGCATGGCGTGCACGGTCGCGGCGAGGGAGTACACGTCACCCTCCACGCCCATCGGCCCGTTGGCGATCTGCTCCGGCGGGGCCCACGCCACGGAGAAGGCGGCCGCCCCCCTGCCACCGTCCGCGGCCGAGATGCCGAAGTCGGTCAGCGCGGGGCGTCCGAAGTCGGTGAACAGGATGTTGGCCGGCTTGATGTCGCGGTGCAGGATGCCGAGGCGGTGCGCCGTCTCCACGGCCCCGGCGATCTGGATCGCGACCTCCAGGGCCCGCCCCACCGACAGCGGGTGGTGACGCAGCCGTGCCCCCAGGTGGCGGGGGTGGCAACTCTCCATCACGAGGTACGGACGCCCGTCGGGCGCGATGCCCGCCGCGTGGATGCTGACGATCGAGGGATGGCTGGACAACAGCGCCATCACGTTCGCCTCGTCCTCGAACTGGCGCACCGCGTTCTCGCCGAGGCCGCGCAGCAGCACCTTCACGGCGACCTCGCGGCGGGGGCGCAGTTGTCGGTACTGGAACACGTCGGCGAAGCCGCCGGTGCCGAGGACGCCCAGGTACTCGTAGCCGTCCAGCCGCGGCGGCGTCGACGGGGCCCGGCTCATCGCAGGCCCTCGAGGAGGAGCTGGACCCCATGGCCCAGGTCGAGCACGTCGCCGTCCATCAGCAGTTCGGGGCGCTCCCCCAGTCGGACGGGCGCCTCGCCGCGGCGGCGCAGGAACGTCCCATTGGTGGAGTGCAGGTCGACGGCCAGCACGTGCCAGCCCTCCAGGCGCAGTTCGACGTGGTTGCTGGAGACGTGCCCCTGGGACAACGGCACGAGCCGCGGCAGGTCGGAGCCCTGGTGGCGGTCCACCCGCGGGTTGCGGCCCACGATCACCGGGGTGGTCAGGTCGACCACCTCCCCGCCGGGCACCCGGAGGCGTCCCAGCGAGGGGCGGGGCATGCGGAACGGCTCGCCGCCGAGCCGTGCCCCGCACTCATGGCACGTGTCCCGGTGCGGCGGGTTGGCGTGCCCTTCGGTGCAGCGGATGCCGAGGACGGCGTGCTCCCCGGGCGGCACGTCCTCCGGTTCCGGCTCCGGCGCAGTGGGCCGTTCGGCGAAGTCGGCGGCGAGCACGGTGTGGCCGTCGTGGTCGGCGAACTCATCGGCGGACGCCGCGGGCGCGGGGCGGTCCGGCGTCCGGTCGGTCTCGGAGGGCACCGAGGAGATGAACTCGCCGTCTTGGTCGCCGCGGATGGCGGCGTCCTCGACGCTGAAGATCTCCGTGTCCCCGTACTGGCGGGCGAACCTGCCCCCGGGGGCGGGTGCCTCCGCCGGTTCCTCGGGTTCCTGGTCGACGACGAGCACCGGGTCCCAGGTGTCCGCGTCGTCCCGCGGGAGGGGCTCCGCCGGTGCGACCGCGGCGTCCGGCTGTGGTGCTCCGAGGAGGTCGTCGGCCGAGGCGGGGAGGTCCAGCAGGGCGACGGGCGCCACCTCCGCGGGGGCGGCGTGGCCGACGCCGGCGTCCGGCACGCGGGCACCCCACGCCAGGCCGGACGCGAGGACCAGCCCGGCGACCACGGGGCGTCCGTCGGTGGGATCCCCCACCCTGCCCACGCGCGCGCCGTCCCCACCGGGGACGAACCGCTCGGTCCACGTGGTGATGCCCGCGCCGCGGACGACCTCGTCGTCGACCTGCGCCTCGGCCGCGCCGCGCGCCGCCAGCTGCCAGTCGCCCGACCGGGTGCGCAGCGCGATCGCGAAGTCGGGCAACGACAGCACGTCCGTGCCGGTGTGGGTGCTCAACAGCTTCAGGAACCCCGCCAGGTCCCCACCCTCGGTGAACCCTTCCCAGATCGCGACGACGGCCGGAATCCCGACGTCGCCGGACACGATCGCCAGGCCGTGCGACCACACCAGCCCGTGGTCGCTCCCCTCGAACCACAACGTGTGCATGCTCAGTCCTCTCCCCCCGCGACGCGCCGGGGCGCCCACGGACTCGGCTGCTGCTCGGTGACCGTGTCGTCATCGTCGGCGCTCGGTTCGGTCAGGGTGTGCTCGTCGGCGTCGGACGCCGCGGCCCAACGCACGGACACGGCGTCCACCACCACCGCGGTCACGTTGTCGCGCCCGGACGCGGTGACGGCCGCGCGCACCAGGCTGCGGGCGGCCTCGTCCGGGTCGAGCAGCGTGCGCAACATGGCGGTCATCAGCATCGGGGTGAGCTCGGAACTCAGCCCGTCGGAGCACACCAGGAGCCGGTCGCCCTCCTGCAGGGGCAGCAGCCACTGGTCGACCGCGGGGGCGCCGCCGGCGCCGGCACCCAGGGCACGGGTGATGACGTTGCGCCCCACGGTCAGGGACTGCTCCTCCAGGCCGAGGTCGATCAGCTCCTGCCGCCGTGAGTGGTCGACGCTCACCTGCTCCAGGCGTCCGTCGCGCAGCAGGTAGACCCGCGAGTCGCCCACGTTGAACACCAGCCAGTAGGGGCGTCCCCCCTGCTGGGTGAGGGCCACCCCGGCCACCGTGGTGCCGGGCGCGCGTCCGGCGCCGGCGAGCGCCTCGATGTTGGACGCCGCGGTCGCGACGGCGTGGTGCACCTGGTCGGTGCTGGTCCACTCACCGGTGATCCGGGCGAACTGGCGGACGGCCTCGGCGGAGGCGGCGTCCCCGCGGGTGTGCCCGCCCATGCCGTCGGCGACGAGGAAGAAGGGGCGGCGGGCCCAGAACGCGTCCTCGTTGTGGTCGCGCAGCCGCCCGGGGTCGGTGGCCGCCCCGCTCCGAACGTCCACCTGGGGGCCAGGGGTCACCGTGGTCATCCGATCGTGATCCGGTGTCGACCGAAGTGGACGCTGGAACCCTCCCGCAACCGCACCTTGCGGCCGGGCATGACCGGCGCGGGTTCGGCATCGGCGACCGGCGCGACCGCCGTGCCGTTGGTGGAGTGCAGGTCGATGACCCACACCCCCTCGTCGTCGCGGCCGAGCAGCAGGTGGGTCTTGGAGATGAGGGAGTCGTCCAGATGGTGGGCCACGGCGTCCGGGTGGCTGCCGGGGACCGTCGGGTTGCGGCCGAACACCAGCGGCGGCGCCACGATCAGCGGGTGCTCCCCGTCGAGGGTGATCTCGGGGGTGGTGCCCGTGGTCGTCGAGCCCTCCAGGACGCTCGGCTTCAGGATGGTCTGGTCGACCTCGGCCTGGTGGCGGACCTCGGCCCGCTGGTGGGACTCCGGCCCGCGCGAGTCGCGCACGACCGGGGGCACGACCGGGGGCGCGACCGCGGGCATGGACGCCGGCCCCCCAGACGCCAGCGCCCCGGAGCCACCCGGAACGGCGGTGATCAGCCCGCCGTCGGACGTCACCGACGACACGGCGGGGAACTCGTACGGCGAGGTGCTCTGCCCGCCCCAGGCGGTGGGCGCTGCTTCCGGGTTGAACTGCACCGGAGCCACGTTCGGCACGTCACGCGGTGCGACGGGCGCCTCCACCGGGCTGCCGGGCTTCCGGCCGGTGCGACCGTCGACGAGCATCAGCGAGGTGGCGCGGTCGAACCAGTTGCGGCGCATCGGCCCGTGCACCGTGGTGAACACCAGGATGGCCGGGAGGATGCCCGCGGTCAGGGCGCCCAGCAACGACTGCAGCATCTGCTTGCCGAAGAAGCGGCCCCCGGACAGGCGTCCGGTGCGGACGTCGACGTACTGCGCGTTCAGGAACACGCCGGCCAGCCGGGAGGACCGCGCGAACATGGCCACGAGCGAGGCCACCCCGTAGACGACGGAGACGGCGACGACCACGGGGAGGGCCCACGGCTCCTGGATGCTGGACAGGTAGGCGGCCAGGCCGGCGACGGCCGCCGCGATCACCACGTCGACCAGGACGATCAGGACACGGCGTCCGGTGTCCATCGGCGTGTAACCCGCGACGGCCGGGTAGGACCCGGTCCGGTCGGTCGGCGCCCCCTCGGCGGTCAGGTTGTAGGGGTACACACTCATGGCTTCACCTTTCGCGACGGAAGGGGCAACGGGGGCAGCCGGAGGGCACCCCGACGGCGGACGAACGACCTCAGCGAGACGAAGGACCGGAACCGCCGCCATCGACCCTGCCCGGATGCCATGGCCGCCAGGGCGGAGTCGACGCCGGTCCACACGCCCGCCGCCGCCTCCGGTGAGGGGACGGCCGGACCGAACACCCCGGCGTCGACCGCGGCGGCGACCTGCTCCAGCCGGGCCTGCGGGTAGGTGAGCTGGAGCTCCTGCGACGTCTCCCGGCGCGTCGCCAGGAGCGGCACGTGGGCGCCCCGGTCGACGGCGGCGTCCTCGAGTTCGGCCCATGCCCCGGTGAACCGGTCGGCGACGTTGGGGGCGTGCCGACGGCGTTCGCGTCGCCGGCTCTTCAGCCAGGCGATCCCGACGAACGGCGCCGCGACCAGGGCGCCCCCGAGCAGGACGAGGCCCACGGTGAGCAGGACGCGCACCAGCAGGTCGTCCCCGGGCTCGTCGGTCTCCTCGTCGCTGCCGGGCTTGTCCGTGGAGTCCTGCAGCACGGTGATCGGGGGGTCGGGCGGGGGCAGGACCTGCGGTCGCGGCTTGGGGCGCGGCTGGGGAACCGTGGTCTGCGGCACCTTGTCGCGGTCGGGCGTCGGGTCGAACGTGACCCAGCCCAGGCCCTCGAACGGCACCTCGACCCACACGTGGGCGAGGTCGCCGGTGACCTGCAGCGGGCCGGACCGTCGAGCGTCCGCCGGCTCGTGGAACCCCATCACCACACGGGCGGGGAAGCCGAGCTGGCGGGCCATCAGGGCGAACGCGACCGCGTACTGCTCGTCGTCCCCGGCCATGACCGGGGCGGCCAGCATCGAGGAGATGCGCTCCATCGAGTGCCCGGGACGTGACTGGTCCCCCGTCACGTAGAAGCCCGCATCCTGCAGGCCCTTCTCCAGGGCGCGCAGCTGCTCGATCGGCGTGACCGCCTCCCCGACCAGTTCGGTGGCCAACTCGCTGAGGACGTCGGGAACCCGCTCGATCCGGCCCAGCGGGACCTGGGCGACCCGCTCGGCCCGCTGGTCGTCTACCGGTGGCGGCACGACGAGGTCGACGGCGTAGCGATCGCCCGCGCCCACCCCGGCGGTGGCCAGCAGGGTGCCGCCCCAGGCGTTGTGGTGCAGGCCCTCGGCCTGCGCCTCGGCCCGGGGGCCGGTGAAGCGGACGCCGCGGACGTCGCCGCCGCCGGGCAGCCACACCGCCTCGTAGGCGTCCACAGAGATGTCGAGCGTCTCGCGGACGCCGGCGCTGCCGCCGTGGACCGTGGGGCCGATGCGCAGGAAGCTCGCCGAGTCGGAGTCGACGTTGTAGACCTGGCCGTCGTAGGCGTCGAGTGTCGCCACCCGGAGCCGGCCCCGCTCCGGCAGGCCGGACACCGTGAACAGGGTCGCGTCCCGCTGGTCGTCGAGTATGTACCGGTAGGAGGTGAGCGGGCTCGGGTACTCCTGCAGGTTCAGGGGCGGCTGCACGTACTGGCGCAGCACCGTCCGATTGCCCCCCTCGAGGAGGGGCGAGGTGACCATCGCGAGCGTCGCGGCCGCGGCGACCAGGGCGGCGGCCGCGGCGAGCGTGCGCGGGCCGGAGGTGGCCGAGGCGTCCGGGAGCACCTCGTCGCCGGCCAGCGCGGTGGCCCGATGCTGCCGCCACACCGCCCACATCAGGGCGACGACGCCCAGCAGGACGCCCAGGCCGCCCGCCGCGGCGGGCACGTCGATGCCCCACAGGATGCCGACGAGCAGGAACACCGCGGCCGGCACCAGCGCCAGCAGGTGGCGCCGGACGCCGATGGCCGCCCAGGCGGTGAGCAGGCCGGTGACCATGCCGGACAGGTAGGGCACGACCGCGGGGCCGACGAAGCTGCCCGCGGGGGGACGCACGGTCAGCAGGTCACGCCACGACTGCACGGCCAGCGGAACCAGGCGCAGCAGGGTGTCAAGGGTCGGGATGACGCCGAACAGGGTCGTCTGGCGCAGCGCCAGGGCTCCTCCGAACAGCAGGTAGGCGCCCACGAACACGGCCGCCGTGGTGGCCAGGGGCCAGCGGCGGAGACGGGCCGCCAGCCCGATCGCCACGCCGAGCAGGACGCCCCCGCCCGCGGCCACGTAGCCGGGCGGGCCTGCGAAGACGGGCCCGAAGGCGAGGACGCCGGGGAGCAGCAGCAGCGCGGCGGCCACGGCCGAGACCACGAGGTCCGGCCCGGTGAGGAGGCGCGTGGAGGAGGGACGCGGACGGTCCACGGACAGCAGGCTCATCGCAGGCTCCTCAGGCCGCGGGGCAGGTCGTCCAGCGTCGCCACGTCCAGCACGTGCAGGTCGGACGCGGTACGCCGGGCGGCGGTGCCCGTCCGGTCGCAGCGGACGGCGAACGTCGTGACCTCCCGCGGGATCGCCAGCCGGGCCGCCCGCAGGTCGGCGGCGGTGCTCGCTCCGGTGACGAGCACGGCGACCGAGGCGTCCGGTACGCGACGGGCGCCCTCCTGCGCGACCGCGCGCAACGTCGCCCGGGCGCGGTGCCGCAGCTCCAGGCGGGAGAGTTGGTCGAGCAGGGTGAGCGCGTTGGTGAACCCCAGGGTTCCGGCGGCGGTGTGGACGGTCACCGCCCGCTCCTGGGTCAGCGAGGCCCGGGCCAGGCTGGCCGCGCACGACACGGCCAGCTCGAAGTCGTCCTCGTCGCGGTAGTCCTCCGGATCCAGGGACAGCACGATCAGCAGGTGGGTGCGCATGGTCTCCTCGAACTGGCGGACCATCAACTTCCCGACCCGAGCCGTGGTGCGCCAGTGGATCGCGCGCCGGTCGTCCCCCGGGCTGTACTCACGCAGCGCGTGGAAGGACACGTCCGAGCTGGACAGGTTCTGGGTCGTCGCACCCTCGACGTCCTTGAGGAAGCCCAGGGCGACGTCCTCGAGCCGGACGGTCTCGGGGTGGATGAACAGGTCCACGGGGTCGCTCCACCGGCGCTGGCGCTGCAGCAGGCGCAGCGGGTCGGTGCGCACGGCCCGGACGGGCCCGATCCGCACGACCGAGCGGCGGCGTCCGGGGATCTGGAAGATCTCCTCGTGCTCGGCGTCCGGCCCCAGCCGGGGCACCCGGAACGCGGCCACGTTGCGGCCGACAGGCAGCTCCAGGACGGTCGAGGCCGCGCCGCGGCCCGAGGTGGTGCGGAGGACGACCCGACCGAGGGCGGTCTCGCCCACCTGGATGCGGCGGGTGCCCAGTTCGATCCGGGCCTCGTAGTCCCAGCGGCCGAAGGTGAACGCGACCGCGACCAGCAGCAGGACGGCGAGCATCAGCGCGAGCGTGCGCAACTCGACCCAGTCGTGGCGCCACCCGAGGAGCCCGGCAACGACCAGCGTGCCCAGCGTGACCCAGCCCAGGGGCGAGACGGTCGCCACCACCGGTTCGGCCCGCCGGCTGACCGTGGTCAGCACCGGGCGCGCCACGTCCCAGACCCGGACGCCCACCCGTGCGGCCCGGCTCACTGGCCCTGTCGCTGCTTCGGGGCCTCGACGTTGTCGAGGGCGCGCGCGATCACCTGGCTGCCGGACGCCCCGGAGAACTCGGCCTCCGGCGACATGACCAGGCGGTGGGTCCACACCGGAGCCGCCAGCTCCTTGACGTCGTCCGGCACCGCGTAGTTGCGACCGTGGGCGGCGGCCCAGACCCGGACCGCGCGCACCATGGCGATGGCGCCGCGGGTCGACACGCCGAGCGTGGTGTCCTTGTCCTCGCGGGTGGCCTCCACGAGCCGCTGCACGTAGTCGAGGATCGATTCGTTGACGTAGTTCGTCGTCACCATGTCCGCCATCTCCGCCACGGCGTTGGCGGCGATGACGGGACGCAGGTTCTTCGCCCGGTCCGGGTTCGCCGACCCGGCCAGCACCTGCAGCGAGGCGGCCCGGTCGGGGTAGCCCACGGATGTCTTCATCAGGAAGCGGTCCAGCTGGGCCTCGGGCAGCCGGTAGGTGCCGGCCTGCTCGATCGGGTTCTGGGTCGCGATGACCATGAACGGACGGCCCTGGTCGTGGCGGACGCCGTCGACGGTGACGTGGGACTCCTCCATGACCTCCAGGAGGGCCGACTGGGTCTTCGGCGAGGCCCGGTTGATCTCGTCGGCCAGCACGATCGAGGCGAAGATCGGTCCCTTGTGGAACTCCCACTGGCCCCTCTTCTGGTCGTACATGGTGACGCCCGTGATGTCGGAGGGCAGCAGGTCGGGGGTGAACTGGATGCGGCTGTGCGTCCCCTGCACCGTCGCGGCGATGGCCCGTGCGAGGGCGGTCTTGCCCGTGCCCGGGGCGTCCTCCAGCAGCAGGTGTCCGCCGGCCAGCATGCAGGTCACCGCCAGCCGGATCACCGGGGCCTTGCCGAGCAGCGCGTGGCCGACGTTGTCGGTCAGCTTCGCGAACGTCTCGGCGAACCAGGCGGCGTTCTGGGGAGTGAGGTCCATCGATGATTCCTTTGGGGTCGTGGGTGGGAGGGTGGAGGGAGGTGTCACCATCGGATGCTGCCGGTCACCCCACCGCAGGTGGCCGACACCGTCGATCCGGGGTAGCCGTAGTACTGGTTGAGATTCCGGCTGTCGTTCGGACCCAACGTCCAGGGCCCGCCGGCATAGCTCAGGCCCCCGGTGCCGTAGGCCTGCCAGTAGAGCGTGCAACTGACGTTCCCGGGGAAGTCGGCGGTCCTGATGCCGATGTACTGGCACGACGACGTGCTGCACCCGGGCTGTCCGACGGCGTTGCCGTACTTGTAGATGCTCACCGTCGGGTCCGGTGGCTTGGGCCCCGTCGTGGCGCTGTCACAGTTCTTCGCGCCAACCAGGCCACCGGTCTGGGCAGCCTGGATGCAGAGGGTGCGGCTGGCGGAGTAACCGACTGTGCCGAAGCCATGGCTGCCGGACGCTCCTCCGTCGGTGGCGGACCAGTCACCGCTGACCACGAAGTTGGTCTGCCGTCCGTTGGCGTTCCCGCCGCTCCACGAACAACTGATCGAGGTGCCGCTCGCCGAACACGACATGGACGGGCTGATGGGGGGACCGTAGGCGTTGACCGTCGTCGACGTGGACGGCCCCTGCACCGACTCCCCGTTGACCGTCGAGACCGCGTAGACGGCCACCGACGTGTTCACCCCGTTGGGGAACGCCGCGTTGGTGATGGTCGTCGTGCCCGGCTTCACCGAGCCCGTCACCCCGTTGGCCCTCCAGTAGTAGGCCATCTCGGCTGAGGTCGCGCCGTTGCCGTCGGCCGCCGCAAACGTGAGGCGGATCTGGTTGTTGACGCCGGTCGCCTCGGCGGAGAGTCCCTTGACCGCGCTCGGGGTCTGCCAGCCCCGGATGCCGTTGGACGCCGGCGACCAGGGGCCCCAGCCTGCCTTGTTCCTGGCCCGCACCTCGAACGTCTGGTTCGTCGTGGAGACGTCCAGGGTGACGTGCGTCGAGGTGGCGGTCCCGGTGTAGAGCGTGGCGCCTCCGGTGCGGCGCATCTCGTAGGTGAGGTTGGCGTCACCGTTGGCGTTGGGCGCGGTCCAGCTGATGGTGGCCGACGGCGGCAGGGCGCTGACCGGGTCCTTGACCGCCCGGGGGGCCGCGGGCTGCAGGGGCGGCCCGGCGGGCACGACGGCCACGGAGCTGGCCGACCAGTCCGACGGGTTGGGGTCGTTGTTGTGCGCCTGCACCCGGAACGTGTACGCCGTGCCGTTGGTCAGCCCGCTCCACGTCAGTGACGTGGTCGTGACCTTCTGGGTGGCCCCGCCGGGGCTGATCTGGACGGTGTAGCTGTGCACCGCCGAGCCTCCGTCCGGCACCTGGGCCGCCGGCCAGGACAGGCTGACCTGCTTGTCGCCGAAGGTGCCCACGGGCATGCCCGGCGGGTTGGGCTTCACGTCAGGACGGATCGGAGCACTGGCCGCGGACGGGTCGGACTCCCCCACCTCGTTGACCGCGGTGACGGTGAACACGTACGTGTGGTTGTTGCCCAAGGTGTCGATGAGGCAGGTGGTGACAGCCCCGCACGCCTTCGTCCCGCTGGTGCCGCCGTCGGCGCTGGTCCAGCTCACCCGGAAGTCGGTGATGGGGGCGCCGTTGTTGGCCCCCGCCGTCCACGACACGGTCGCGGTGCGCGACAGGTGGGTCTCCGCCACGACCGCGGTCGGCGGGTCCGGCCTGTCTCGGACGGTGACGGTGACCGTCCCCTTGACGTACCGCGAGGGAGAGGCGGTGGCGTCGGCGAGGGTGTAGGTGACGATCAACTGGCCGTGGTACCTGGCCGGCGGCGTGATGGCGAGGGTCAAGCCGCTGACCGTCACCTTCGCACCCGGCACGTTCGCCTGTGGCACCCCGACGATCGTGACCTGCTTGCCTTGGTCGGAGAACGGGTTGGAGACCACCGTGGACAGGTCGACGGTGCTCGGCTGGCCGGCGCGTCCGTCGTTGATCGCGATGGGCTTGGTGGTGATGAGCGGTCGCGTGGACGCGGTCGCCCGCAGCATCACGTTGCCGGAGATGGGCGGGGTCGACCCGTCGGTGAGGGTCACCGGGAGGGGCGCGGTCGTGCCTGGCTGGGTCTCGGCCTCGGCCTTGACGGTCAGGGTGGTGCCGTCCAGCCCGGCGGTGAAGCCGGCGGGCACGGCCCCCAGCGAGAACCTCAGGCGCTCGAGGTCGCCCGGGTCGGGGTCGCTGGCCATCTGGCGCAGGTCGACGCTGCGCGTCTCGCCGGCCTCGGTGGTGACCTCGGAAGGGGTGAACACGGGCGGGTTCGGCTGGGCCGCGGCGGGCTCCACGACGATGGGGATCGACAGGGTCGCCGTCCGGCCCTGCGGGTCGTCCGCGGACGCCCCGTCGGTCACCTCGAAGGTGATCGAGGTGGGCCCCGAGAAGTCCGGCACCGACCGGTACTGCAGGGTGAACTCGTCGCGGACGGGCTCGGTGGTGTCCGCCCCCACGCCGACGCGGACGCGGTCGGCGAAGGTCAGGCGGGGCGTGTGGCCTGCGCGGACGACCACCACATCACGGAGGTTGACGTCCAGCACCTCACCGGCCGTCACTCGCAGCGGGACCTTGGTGAGGTCCAGGTGGGGGGCCATCGAGTCCCGGGGCGGGACGACGATCGCGCCGCGGGCCGTGAGTCCGTCCGGATCGGTGATCGTGTACAGCAGCACCTGGCGCTGCTCGGTGAACTGGACGGTGATCCGGTTGCCGTTGGTGACGGTGGCGCCCGGCTCGTCCGTGCTGACCCTCAGGTCGGACGTGCTGCCATCGGGGTCGTGGTCGTTGGCCAGCACGTCCACCTCGGCGCTCGCCCGCTCCTGGCCCGTCTCGGTGGTGGGGACCAGGTCGTCCTCGGCTACCGGGGCCCTCGTCACGGCCTCGGGGCTGACATGCACCGTGAGGACGCCGCGGGTGCGGCCGCCGCGACCGTCGGTCACGTCGTGGTAGTAGCGCAGAGTCGACGCCTCCCTCGGCGACCGCAGGGACACCTGGCCCTTCTCGACCGTTGCCTCGACCTTGGTGGTCGAGTCGGTCGGGACGATGCTGTTCGGGTCGAGGGACAGGGTGTCGCCGTCCGGGTCGACGTCGTTGCTGATCACGTCGACGCTGAGGAGTCGGTCCGGGCGCATGGAGAGGTCGTCCGGCACCGCGAAGGGGGCCTGGTTGCTCTCGTTGGGGGTGGCGATGCCCACCCGCACGGTGGCGGTCGCGCGAGCGCCGAAGCGGTCGGCCACCTCGTAGGAGAAGGTGTCCGTGCCGGTCGCGGACTTCGCCGCGGTGTACACGATCGTGGCGCCCTCGACCTGGGCGGTGCCCAGGCGGGGGCCGGTGCCGAGGCCGGCCAGGGTGACCGAGTCCCCCTCGGGGTCGATCCCGTCCGTCGGCACGTCGATGGCCACCGTGGAACCGGCGATGACCCGGCCCTCGAGAGGCCGCGGCACGGGCGGGCTGTTGGTCCCCTCGCTCATCGGGGAGATGGTGAGGACCACCTGCCCGGTGTCGAAGTTCCCGGCGGAATCCTTGACCGTGTAGTTGAGGCGGACGTTGCCCGCCTTCCTGGCGCGGAACCGCACGGTGTCCCGGGACGCGAACGCGTCGCCGTACGAGGCGTCACCACCCTCGATCGTGACCTCGGGGTCGATGGCCAGGGCCAGACCCGAGGGGGACAGGTCGTTGCGCAGCACCTCCACCGAGACGATGTCGCCCTCGCGGACGACCGCCTCGTCGTCGTTCGCCCGCGGCGGGATGAGGGTGGCGCTCGGGGGGAGCGGGACGACCGTGACGCGCCCGGTCGCCTCGCCGGTGCCGTTGGAGACCTTGTAGGTCACGTCGACCGGACGCTCCAGCCCCGCCGGAGAGCTCACCAAGAGCGTGCTGTGGTCCACGATCTCGACGGCCAGGCCCGCATCCTCCGGCACCTCGACCGCCTTCAGGACGAGGACCCCGCCCTGGGGATCGGTGTCGTTGGCGAGCGGGGCCACCATGGCGGTGCCGCCCGTGGGCAGCATGGTGAGGTCGTCCACCGGAACCGGACGCCCCTCGACCGGGTCGGCGACGTCCACGCGGATCCAGCCGGTCGAGACGGTGGAGGACTGGTTGGCCACCTGGTAGGCGAGGTAGAAGGTGCCCGTGGTCTCCGAGGTGTAGCGGATCGTCCCGGTGGTGAAGTCGGGGGTCGCCCGCATGCCGGCCGGGGCCGGGTCCAGCGAGGTGAGCCGGAGGCCGCGTCCGTTCGGGTCGACGTCGTTGGCCAGCGGCGCGATGACGACGTCCTGGCCCTTCAGGGCCGTGACGTGGTCGTTGTTGGCGACCGGCGGCTGGTTGGGCTCCAACACGGTCACCGTGAGCGTCCCGGTGCCGCTGTTGGCCCCATCACTGACGGTCACCTGCACCTTCTGCGGGCCGGGGCCGGCCGTGCCCAGGTCCTTCACGGTGATGACACCGTCGGGCCGGTACTGCACCGAGAGGATCGGCGGCGCGCTGATCGAGGAGACGTACATGGCGTCGCCCTCGGGATCGCGGAAGTCGCTGAGGATCGCGTAGGAGACCTCACCGTTCGCGCCGACCCGGACGTCGGAGTTGCGGCGCTGGAACGGGGCCTGGTTGACGTCGGGCCCGAACACGGAGACACGGACGTTCGCGTCGTCGGAACCGCCGCGTCCGTCGTCGGCGGTGTACTGGAAGGACATCGTGCTGGGCGCGTCCTGCGGGACGTCGATGCTGAGCGTCTCGCCACCGCGGGACCGCGAGACGGCGGCGCCCTGCGGTTGGGTCTTGACCGAGGCGGTCAGCAGGTCCCCGTCCGGGTCGACGTCATTCTCGAGCACCGGCAGCGTGAAGGTGCGGCCGGGCCGGACGCCGTACTCGTCGTCGATGGCGTCCGGCTTCGTGTCGGCGCGCTCCTTGTCGACCGAGATCTGGTCGACGGTCTCGGTGGCGGAGAGGGTGTCGTCCTGCTTCTCCTCGTCCTTCGTGTTGATCTGCTGCCAGTCGTCGAGGACTGTCATGTCCTGGTTCACCATCACGAGCAGACCGGTCGCCACGTCATTGAGGACGACCAGGTCACGGTTGACGCGGAAGACCAGGTCGACCGAACCCTGCAAGGCCGCCACGACCTCGGCCCGGTCGTCGGCCGGGTTCCCGCACGAGCGGACGTAGGCGCCCGACCCACCCCACGCGAAGTAGGCGCAGCCCAGGACCACCACCGGACGCGCGGGCTTGCCGACCCCGTCGACGGGCGTCACGGTCGCCTCCCCGCCATCCAGCCGCGCGACGACGCGGGACGCCTGCCCGGCGGCGAGGACCTCGTCGGCGTCCGGGCCCGGCTGCTGCAGGACGAGCTCGTCGGCATCGGCGACCGGCGTCGCGCCGTGCACGGTGCGCAGCATGGCGGACGCCTTGTCGAGGACGACCACGGTGTCCCCCACGACGGTCAGGTCGGCCGAGGCGAGGTCCTGGAGGCCCTGGATGGTGCCCACGTCCTTGACGTCGCGGTCGATCCGCTTGACCAGCCCGCCGGGCAGGACGACGTTGGCGACGCCGTCGGTGCCCACGATGGTGCGGGCCCCGGGGACCTCCTCGAGGACCGGCTCGGCGGTCGGGCTGAATCCGCCGGCCTGCGCGGCGTCCATCACCCACACGCGTCCGTTCTCCGCGTCGGTGAAGGCCGTCCTGGTCGCTCCGTGGCTGAAGGCGACGGCCGGGCCGTGGTCCGCGCCCTCGTCCAGGGTCAGGGCGGCGGTGTCGATGGCGCTGGCGCGCGCGTTGGCGGTGTCCTGCAGGAACACCGTCCGCGCGGACTGCGAGACGTCGAAGCTGGCCGACGGCGTCCGGACGCCGCCGTCGAGGGTGCGCGAGGGGTAGTTGAGGTGGCCGACCAGGCGCAGCGACTGGTTGGTGACCCACACGCCCCCGTCGTTGAGCTGGAGTTCACGAGCCGGGACTCCGGGGTGCAGCACCGCGAGGAGGGTGAGCACGAGCGCGATGGACACCAGCGCGAGGGCACCCCGCTTCTGTCGACGCCATGTGTCCGCCATCGGGCACCATCCTCCGTGGCGCGCACGAGGTCGGAAGCAGGATCGTGGGGGCGGCACGCCGCGGTCAGCGTAGCAAGCACGGGTCGACGGGCCGAAGTCGGCCCAGAAGCACCGGACGCCCGGCGGCCGTTATGGCCACCGGGGCGTCCGCCGACCCCCTCGGGGTGAGGCTCAGCCGGCCACCTGCGTGGTGTCGACCGCGGCGTCCGTGGCGGCCACCAAGTCGTCCACGGTGACCCCGGGGGCCAGCTCACGCAGGACGTAGTGGGTCCCGGCGCAGTCGAGGACGCCGAGGTTGGTGATCACGCGCTGCACCACCCCCTCGCCTGTCAGCGGCAGCGAGCAGCGGGACAGCACCTTGGACTCACCCTTCTTGTTCTGGTGGTCCATCAGCACGAGGACCTTCCGGGCGCCGTGGACGAGGTCCATCGCGCCGCCCATGCCCTTGACGAGCTTGCCCGGCACCATCCAGTTGGCGAGGTCGCCGTTGCAGGCGACCTCCATGCCACCGAGGACGGCCACGTCGAGGTGCGCACCCCGGATCATCGCGAAGCTGGTGGCCGAGTCGAAGTAGGACGCCCCGGGGTTCACCGTGACGGTCTCCTTGCCCGCGTTGACGAGGTCGGGGTCGACCTCGTCCTCGTACGGGTAGGGACCCGTGCCGAGGATGCCGTTCTCGGAGTGCATGATCACGTGCACGCCCTCGGGCAGGTAGTTCGGGATGAGCGTCGGCAGGCCGATGCCGAGGTTGACGTACTGGCCGTCCGACAGCTCCTGGGCGGCGCGGGCCGCCATCTCCTCACGCGTCCATGCCATGTCAGTTCTCCTCGTCGGTCCCGCGCGGTGTCGTCGTCCGCTTCTCGATCATCTTGAACGCCGCCTGCTCGGGCGTCAGCGCGACCACCCGGTCGACGAAGACACCGGCCAGGTGAACGTCGGCCGGATCCAGCTCGCCGGCCTCGACGACCCGCTCGGCCTCGACGATGGTGATGCGACCCGACATCGCGGCCGGCGGGTTGAAGTTCTGGGCCGCGGCGTGGAACCGCAGGTTGCCGTGCCGGTCGGCGATGGCCGCGCGGACGAGCGCGACGTCCGCCTCGATGCCCTCCTCGAGGACCATGCGGCGTCCGTGGAACTCGCGCACCTCCTTGGGCGGGGACGCGATCAGGACCGAGCCGTCCGCGTCGTACTTCCACGGCATGCCGCCGGTGGCGACGACGGTGCCGACGCCCGACGGCGTGTAGAAGCCGCCGATGCCGGCCCCGCCCGCGCGGAGACGCTCGGCGAGGGTGCCCTGGGGCGTCAGCTCGACCTCGAGCTCGCCGGTCAGGTACTGGCGCATGAACTCCTTGTTCTCGCCGATGTAGCTGGAGACCGCCCGGCGGATCCGGTGGGCCTCGAGCAGCTTGCCCAGGCCTTGGCCGTCCACGCCGAGGTTGTTGCTGACGATCTCGAGGTCGGTCGCGCCCTGCTCCAGCAGCGCGTCGATCAGGAACCACGGGATGCCCGCGAGCCCGAAGCCGCCGACGGCGATCGTCGCACCGTCCTTGATGTCGGCGACCGCCTCAGCCGCCGACCCCACCACCTTGTCCATGCTCACTTGACCCTCTCGAACACGGCGGCCAGGCCCTGGCCGCCACCGATGCACATCGTCTCCAGCGCGTAGCGCCCCTCGCGGCGGCGCATCTCGTACGCCATCGTGGCGAGGATGCGCGCGCCCGTCGCACCGACGGGGTGACCCAGCGAGATCGCCGAGCCGTTGGGATTGAGGCGCTCGTCGTCGGGGCTGATGCCCCACTCGCGCAGCACGGCCAGCGCCTGTGCGGCGAACGCCTCGTTCAGCTCGATCAGGTCGAGGTCGGCGAGCGTGAGCCCGGCCTTGGCCAGCGCCTGCGCGGACGCCGGCACCGGCCCGATGCCCATGCGCTCGGGCTCCACACCGGAGACGGCCCACGACTTCAGTTCGAGCAACGGCTGCAGGCCGCGGCGCTCCGCCTCGGACCGGGTGGTCACGATGCACGCGGCCGCGGCGTCGTTCTGGCCGGACGCGTTGCCGGCGGTGACCGTGGCGTCCGGGTCGGCCTTGAGCATGATCGGACGCAGCTTGGCCAGCGCCTCCAGCGACGAGTCGGGGCGGATGTGCTCGTCGGCGTCCACGACGACGTCGCCCTTGCGGGTCGTCACGGTCACGGCGACGAGTTCGTCGGCGAACTTGCCGGACGCGGCCGCGGCGGCGGCCTTGCGGTGGGACGCCAGCGCCAGGGCGTCCTGCTCCTCACGGCTGATGCCGTACTCGCGGCGCAGGTTCTCGGCCGTCTCGATCATGCCGCCGGGGATCGGGTGGTCACGTCCGCCGGCGGTCGCCCGGGCGCGGGCCAGGCGGTCGACCAGCTGGACGCCGTCGCCGCGGACGCCCTGGCGCAGCAGCGCGGAGTGCTCGACGCGGCTCATCGACTCGGCGCCACCCGCGATGACCAGCGTGGACGCCCCGGACGCGACCTGCATCGCGCCGTAGAGGACGGCCTGGAGGCCGGAGCCGCAGCGGCGGTCGATCTGCAGCCCCGGGACGCCGATGCCCAGGCCTGCGTTCAGCGCGGCGATGCGGCCGATGGCCGGGAACTCACCGCTGGGGTTGCAGTTGCCGAGGATGACGTCGCCGACGTCCCCCTCACCGAGCGAGCCGCGCCTGGCCACCTCGGTCACGACGATGGTGGCCAGCTCGTCGGCCGGCACGGATGCGAGCGATCCCCCGAAGCCGCCCACGGGCGTCCGAACGGGATGGCACACGACGATGGAATCCATCACGAACCTCCTTGTGTCGGATTCCACGCTCCCACATCAGACCATGTCACGTCCAAGACTGAATTCTGCTTGATTGATAGCGTCGAGGCACACAATCGACCTCTGGCGGCGGAGACGGTCACCCCCCCGGGGACGCAACGCCCCCCAGGAGGCCCGCCACCTCGTCCGCTGCCGCGACGAGGTAGTCGCGCAGGCCCTCGGCGGCCTCAAGGCGACGGCCTTGCTCCAGCAGCGTCGCCAGGGAGTCGTTGCGCACCAGGTAGGGGGCGTGGAAGTCGAGGTTCCCGATCACGTTGAAGACCAGCCGCAGTTGCGCCAGCGTCGTCTCGAAAGCATCGATCGCCAGCGTGCCGCCACTCAGGGCCACGAGCGCGCGATGGAAGTCGAGGTTGGCCGCGACCCCGGCGGCCCAGTCGCCACGCGCCCAGGCCTGCAGCCCGCTGTCGGCGGTGCCGCGGATGCGCTCGACCGCCTCGGGCGACCAGGCGATGCCCCAGGCCACGGCGCCCGCCTCCACGACGAGCCGGCTCGCGTAGACGTCGCGGACCATGGCCAATGTCGGCTCCACGACGTAGACGCCGCGATGGGCCCGGCGCTCGCAGATGCCCTCGCCCTCCAGCATGATCGACGCCTCGCGGAAGGTGTTCCGCGAGACCCCGAGCATGCCCGCGACGACCTCCTCGGTCAGCTTGGTCCCCGCCGGCAGGTCTCCGGCCATGATGCGCTGGCGGACGACCGCCGCGACCGACTCGGCCATGGACGACTGGCGCGTGGCGGCACCCGCGAAGGCCTGGGAGAGCACGGGGGTCACGGACACGTGAGCCAGCTTACGGATTCGAAATCCGGCACGAAACCTCTTGTTGGATTGTAGAACAATCTGTCACCCTTGGGTGATGCCGCTGAAGGGAGCAGCCCATGCCTGAGCCGATGACACCCACCACGACCTCCACCGCGTCGGGCCGTCGCGCCGCCCTGCTGGGCGCCATGTTCCTGATGGCCACCTCGGCCATCGGCCCCGGGTTCATCACCCAGACGACCGCGTTCACCG
Organism: Propioniciclava sp. LT432; assembly: GCF_059515965.1. Classification (NCBI taxonomy): domain Bacteria; kingdom Bacillati; phylum Actinomycetota; class Actinomycetes; order Propionibacteriales; family Propionibacteriaceae; genus Propioniciclava; species Propioniciclava sp. LT432. Next base: position 38,862 of record NZ_JCAKNE010000020.1, read on the forward strand.
TGCAACTCGGGGCGGCGATGATCTTCGCCATCGTGGTGTCGATCCTCGTCGACATCGCGGTCCAACTGAACGTGTGGCGGGTCCTCGGCGTCTCGGGGCTCCGCGCGAACGAACTCGCCAATGCGAACCTGAGGGGCCTCGGCTGGTTCCTGGCAGCCCTGGTCGCGCTGGGCGGCATGGTGTTCAACATCGGCAACGTCTCGGGCACCGGCCTCGGCATGAGCGCGATGTTCGGCGGGCTCGACCCGCGCATCGGTGCGGCCATCTCGTCGGTGCTGGCGATCATCATCTTCATGGTCAAGCGGGTCGGACCGGTGCTCGACCGGATCGTCGTGCTCCTGGGCCTGCTGATGATCGTCATGACGACGTGGATCGCGATCACGACGCAGCCGCCCATGGGCGCGGTCCTGCGCAACGTCGTGGCCCCGGAGACCATCAACGCGGGCATCATCGTCACCCTCATCGGCGGCACGGTGGGCGGCTACATCACCTACGCCGGCGCCCACCGCCTCATCGACTCACGCACCACGGGCCCCGAGAACGTCAAGGCCATCACCAACTCGTCGGTCACCGGCATCCTCGTCACGGGCATCATGCGGGTCGTCCTGTTCCTGGCCATCTTCGGCGTCGTGGCCAGCGGCGCCACGCTCGACCCCGCCAACCCGGCCGCGGACGCCTTCCGGCAGGCCATCGGTCCCATCGGCGGGGTCATCTTCGGCATCATCTTCTGGGCCGCAGCGATCACGTCCGTGATCGGCGCCTCGTACACCTCCATCAGCTTCGTCACCACGCAGCGGACGCCGGAGCGCACCCGCAACCTGCTCACCGTCGGGTTCATCGTCCTCGCGACGATCCTCTACGTCGCGATCGGTGCTGCGCCGGTCCAACTGCTCATCTTCGCCGGCGCCTTCAACGGCCTGATCCTGCCGATCGGGTTCACCGTGATCCTGTGGGTGGCGTGGCGTCGTCGCGACCTGCTGCAGGGCTACCGGTACCCGGCCTGGCTGCTCATCATCGGCGCCCTGGCCTGGTTGTTGACGCTCTACCTCGGCTTCATCGCACTGCAGGGCCTCGGAAGGCTGTGGGCATGAGGGCCATCGACCTCAACGCGGACCTCGGGGAGGCCCTCGGGCAGTGGCCCATGGGGGACGACGAGGCGATGCTCCAGCTCGTCAGCAGCGCCAACGTGGCCTGTGGCTTCCACGCGGGCGATCCGCTGACCACCCGCCGGACGGTGGCCGCGGCCGCCGACCGTGGGATCGCCGTGGGCGCCCACCCCTCCTACCGCGACCTCGTGGGGTTCGGTCGCCGCTTCTTCGACATGGACCCGGACGAGCTCGCGGCCGACATCCTGTACCAGCTGGGCGCCCTCCAGGCGATGGCCACGGCGGCCGGCACCAGCGTGTCGTACGTGAAGCCGCACGGCGCGCTGTACAACGCGATCGTCAAACATGAGGCGCAGGCGGCCGCGGTCGTCGAGGCGATCGTGGCGTTCTCCCCCGGGCTCCCCGTGCTCGGGCTGCCCGGCTCTGCGTTCCTCCGCATCGCCGAGGACAACGGCCTGCGCCCCGTCCGAGAGGCCTTCGTCGACCGCGCCTACAACGCCGACGGCACGCTCGTGTCGCGTCGCGAGCGCGGGGCGGTGCTGCACGACCCGGACGCCGTCGCCGAGCGCATCGTCGGCCTGGTCACGACCGGCACGCTGGTCGCCATCGACGGCTCGGTCATCGAGATCGAGGCCGACTCGCTGTGCACGCATGGGGACTCCCCGGGCGCCGTCGCCATGGCCGCCGCGGTCCGCCGCGCGCTGACGGAGGCAGGGGTGTCGATCGAGCCGTTCGCCCGATCATGACGAGCCGGCTGCTGAGAGCCGGCGAGCGGGGCGTCCTCGTCGAAATGGACGGCCTCGACGCCGTCCTCGGCCTCAATGCGCACCTGGACCGGCTGGTCGAGGCCGGCACCTCGCCGTGGGACCTCCTCGAGGACCGCGTGCCCGCAGCCACCACCCTGCTGCTCACCGTGCGCCACGCCGCCGCCCTCGGCCCGGTGCGGGCCGGCCTGCGCACCCTGGTGGAGGAACTGGACGCCACCGACCTCGCCACCGAGGCGGACGAGGCGCCCACCGTGGAGATCGCCGTCGACTACGACGGCCCCGACCTCGCCGACGTGGCCGAGCTCACCGGGCTGTCACCGGCCGAGGTCGTGGCCGCCCACACGGGCCGGCGCTGGCGTGTCGGGTTCGTGGGGTTCGCCCCGGGCTTCGCCTACCTCGTGGACGGGGACCCCCGGCTGACGGTGCCGCGCCGCAAGGAGCCGCGCACCAGCGTGCCCGCGGGCGCGGTCGGGCTGGCGGGCCAGTTCTCCGGCGTCTACCCCCGCTCGTCGCCGGGCGGGTGGCAGTTGATCGGGCACACGGAGCAGCGCCTCTGGGATCCGGAACGCAATCCGCCGGCGCTCCTGCAGCCGGGCGCGTGGGTGCGCTTCGTGGATCGGGGGACCCGGCCGTGAAACGGTTCGTCGAGATCCTCCGGACGGGAGCACTGGCCTCGTTGCAGGACCTGGGGCGTCCGGGCTGGGCCCACGTCGGTGTCGGGCGCTCCGGCGCGGCGGATCGCGTCTCGCACTCGCTCGCCAACCGGCTGGTCGGCAACTCGGCGTCCTTCGCCACGATCGAGGTGCTGCTCGGCGGGCTCGAGTTCCGGGTCCACCATGGCTGCATCGTCGCGATCACGGGCGCGCCCGTGCCGGTGGTGGTCAACGGCCACGCGGCCGACCACCACTCCCCCCTCTACCTGGCCCCGGGCGACACGGTGCGCCTCGGCATGGCCGCGACAGGGCTCCGGGCGTACGTCGCGGTCTCCGGCGGCTTCACCGATCCGCCCGTGCTGGGCTCCCGTTCCTGGGACACCATGGCGAACCTCGGGCCCGAACCGCTCGCGCCCGGCCGCCGCCTGCGCGTCGGCAAGCCCCCGAGCGAGCACCCCACGGTGGGGGTGGCCCCCGTCCTGTTGCCCACCCTCGACCCGATCGCGGTGACGGTTCTCCCGGGCCCTCGCGACGACTGGCTGGCCGGCGGGCTCCTCCCGCTGTGCGAGGGTTCCTGGACCGTCTCGTCCCGCTCCGACCGGGTCGGCGTCCGCCTCGAGGGGGCCCCGCTGGTTCGGGCACCGGGCCACGAGGACCGCGAGCTGCCCAGCGAGGGTGCCGTCCGCGGCTCGATCCAGGTGCCGTCGGGCGGGCTGCCGGTCCTGTTCCTCAGCGACCACCCGGTGACGGGTGGTTACCCCATCGTCGGCGTCCTCGAGGAGGCCGACTGCGACCGGGTCGCACAGGCGCGTCCCGGGCAGGCCATCACCTTCAGGACGAGCAGAGGAGCCGATCGTGACTGAACGTCCCCGCGACGTCGCCGCCGCCACACCGCACGAGGCGCGGGCGTTGTTCCGTGCCGGGTTGAGCGAACCGACCAGCGGGTGGAGCGCCGGCCACGCCCAGGCGAACCTCCTCGTGCTGCCCCGGGCGGACGCCTATGACTTCCTGCTGTTCGCCCAGCGGAACCCGAAGCCGTGCCCGCTCCTCGACGTCCTGGACGCCGGCGAGACACGAGGCGCGATCCTGGACGGCGACATCCGCACCGACATCGGCGCCTACCGCGTCTATCGCAACGGCGAACTGGACGCCGAGGTGACGGACGTGTCGGACATCTGGCGCGACGACCTGGCCAGCTTCCTCATCGGGTGCTCCTTCACGTTCGAGCACCCGATGGTCGCGGCCGGCATCCCCGTGCGACACGCGGACGCGGGGCGCAACGTGCCCATGTACCGCACGTCCCTGCGGTGCCGGTCCGCCGGGAAGTTCTCCGGTCCGATGGTGGTCTCGATGCGTCCGATCCCGGCCGCCCAGGTGGCGGACGCCGTGCGCATCACGTCGCGCTACCCGGCCGTCCACGGCGCCCCCGTGCACGTCGGCGACCCCGCCGCCATCGGCATCGCGGACCTGGCCGTCCCCGACTTCGGCGGGATCCCGGACGTGCGGGAGGGGGACATCCCCGTGTTCTGGGCCTGTGGGGTGACGCCGCAGGCCATGGTGATGGAGTCCCGGCCGGAGCTGGCCATCACCCATGCGCCCGGATACATGCTGATCACCGACGCGCTCGACGCGGCCTACCAGGTTCCCTGACGGCCGCGCCGGCGGTCAGTCGGCGTCCAGGTCCTTCTCGATGAGCGCGGCGATGACCTCGACGGCCTCGGCGTTGTCGGACGTCACCACGACCTCCGCGCCCTTCTCGGCGCCCAGGGTCATGATCATCAGGCTGGACGCCGCGTCGACCGCCTCCTCCTCCTCGTCACCCGCGAGCGACAGGAGGACCTCGTCGTCGTAGGCCTCGGCGGCCTTGGCGATGATCGAGGCGGGACGGGCGTGCAGGCCGACGGCCGACCCCACGACAACGTTCTTGCTGGCCATGTGTTCTCCTTCGAATCAGTGGTGCAACCGGTCGTCAGGCGACGACGGCCTTGGTCCTGGAACCGATGAACTGCTTCGCGGCGATGACCGCGGCCGCGCCGACGATCATGCCAGCGAGGATCGCGAGGATGAAGCCCACAGGGTTCGTGATCGCGAACGCGACGAAGATGCCACCGTGCGGGGCGCGGCTCCCCACGCCCAGCGCCATGGCGATGGCACCCGTGACGGCGCCGCCGGCCATCATCGACGGGATGACGCGCAGGGGGTCGGCCGCGGCGAACGGGATCGCCCCCTCGGAGATGAACGCGGCACCGAGCAACCAGGCCGTCCGCCCGTTCTCGATCTCGGGCTCGGTGAAGAGCTTGGGGCGGACGACGGTGGCCAGGGCCAGCGCCAGCGGCGGGACCATGCCCGCGGCCATCACGGCGGCCATGATCCCGAACGAGGCGTCGGTCTGCGCCGAGAGTCCGGCCGTGGCGAAGAGATACGCCGCCTTGTTGACCGGCCCGCCCAGGTCGAAGCACATCATGAGGCCGAGCACGACACCCAGGACGATCGCGGACCCACCCGACATCCCGGACAGCCCGTCGTAGAGCGAGGTGGTCAGCGCGGCGAGGGGCTTGCCGAGCAGGGTGTACATGAGCCCACCGGTGATCAGCGTGGCGATCAGGGGGATGATCACCACCGGCATCAGCCCGGCCAGCCAGCGCGGCGGCTTGAGCGAGGCGAGCCACATCGCGATGAGGCCCGCGACCAGGCCGGTCACCAAACCCCCGATGAAACCGGCGCCGAGCGCGACGGCAATGGCGCCACCGACGAAGCCGGGAGCGATGCCGGGGCGTCCGGCCAGCGCGTAGGCGATGTAGCCCGAGAGCGCCGGGACGAGGAACCCGAACGCGGCCGCGCCGATCTTGAACATGATCGCGCCGAGCCAGATCAGGAGGCCGGCGTTCGTGCCGAGGGCCAGGGCCATGTCCGCGTTCGAGCCGTAGGTGGCGCAGGCGTCCGCACCCACGCCGGACGCCCACGCCGGCAGCGCGTCGCAGGTTGGGGCCAGCGCGATGTCGTAGCCGCCCAGGAGGAAGCCCAGGGCGATCAGCAGGCCGCCCGCGGCGACGAACGGGATCATGTAGGACACGCCCGTCATCAGCGCCTGCTGGATGCGCTTGCCCCACCCGAGCTGGGTACCCGACCCCTCGGACGACGCCGCACCCGGGGTGCCGGACACCCGCCGGGCGTTGGGGTTCGCCGAGGCGGCGACCGCCTCCTCGACCATCTTCTTCGGCTCGTTGATCGCACGCTTCACCCCCGACTCGATCACGGGCAGGCCGGCGAACCGCTCACGATCCTTGACGCCGACGTCGGTGGCGAAGATGACGGCGGCGGCCTGGGCGATCGTGGCGGCGGGCAGCGGCGTGACGCCGCCGGACCCCTGCGTCTCGATCTGGACGTCGTAACCGAGCTCCTGGCCTGCGGCAACCAGGGAGTCCGCCGCCATGTAGGTATGCGCAATGCCGGTCGGGCAAGCGGTGACGCCCACGATCATCGGACGCGTCACGTCGGCCCCGGACGCCGCGGCTGCGGCCGGTGCCGCGACCGCCGTCGCAGCGACGGCGGGGGCCGCGGCCTCCACCGGCGCGGGGTTCAGGACGCCATCGACCAGTTGGACGATCTCGCCGGCGGTCCGTGCGGAGCGCAGCGCAGCGAGGAAGTCCTTCTTGACCAGCGCGCGGGCGAGCTTGGTCAGCAGCTTGAGGTGGTCGGCGTCGCCGTCCGCGGCCGCTGCGATCAGGAAGACGAGGTCGGCCGGGCCGTCCTTGGCGCCGAAGTCGACCGGGTTGGCGAGCCGGGCGAAGGCCAGAGACGCCTCCGAGACGGACGCCGAGCGGCAGTGCGGGATCGCGAACCCGCCGGGCAGGCCGGTGGCGGACTTGCCCTCCCGCTCCATGGCGTCGGCGGTCAGGCCGGCGGCGTCGGCGCGGCCGGCCGCGGCGACGAGACCGGCGAGGGAGGCGATGACATCCGCCTTGGTGGAGCCGAGGTCGGCGTCGAGCGCGACCAGTTCTTCGATGATGAGGGGCACCGGCGTTCCTTTCAGGAGTTGCACAGGGGAGAGACGTAGGGCTGGGTGAGGGGGAGGTCGGCGGGGGTCGGGAGGCCTGTTCCGGGGAGGGATGCTGCGGCCGAGCCGTGGCTGACCGCGGAAGCGAGGCAGTCGGCCGGGGATCCCCCGGCGACGTCGGCGAGGATGAAGCCGGCGACCGAGGAGTCGCCCGCGCCCACCGTGCTGCGCACCTCGATGCGCGGCGCCGTGGCGTGCCAGGCGCCCTCGGCGTTCACGAGGACGGCCCCGGCACCGCCCAGCGTGACCAGCACGTTCGCGATGCCCCGGTCGCGGAGGCGGCAGGCCGCCTCGACGATGTCGTGGAGGTCGCCCCGGACCGCGGCGTCCTCGAAGGCGGCGGCGTCACCGCCGGTCAGCTGGGCCAGTTCGTCCGAGTTGGGCTTGATCAGGTCGAAGGACGCCCCGGGCAGGGCGTCCAGGACGGCGTCGAGGGCGGCGTCCGAGGTGTCGACGGCGACCCGGCACCCGAGGGGCTTCAGGCGGGCCGTGAGCCGGGCGTACCAGTCGGTAGGGGCGCCGGGCGGCAGGGACCCGGACAGGGCGACCCACGCGGCACCACGAGCGGCCGACACGAGCAGGTCCGTGGCCACGGCGAGGTCGTCGGCGGACAGGGTCGGCCCCGGCTCGTTGATCTTGGTCGTCGTGCCGTCCGGCTCGGTGATCGTGGTGTTGGTGCGCGGGTGGCGGACGGTTGCCGGGGCGAGGACCGTGAGGCCCGCCGGCAGGTCGGCGTCCAGCGACGAGCGGTAGGCCTCGTCCGCGAACGGGAGGACCGCCTCCGTGGCGACACCCCCCGCGGCGACCACCTTGGCCACGTTCACACCCTTGCCGGCCGCCTGGGCGGAGCCGGCGGTGGCGCGCTGGACCTCGCCGCGCGCCAGGGGCGAGCCGAGCGCGACCGTCCGGTCGATGCTGGGATTGGCTGTGAAGGTGACCACGCGGAGGCCTCGGTGCGCTGCGCTGCTGTCGGCCATGTCGTTCTCCCTCTCGGTGGAGTGTTGGCACTTTTATAGCGGGGTCAGCCACGCCTGCGCAAGGGTTTCGCGTGGATTCATGTTGCTTTGTGTTGGATTCAGGCCACCTCGACCCGCAGCCCCGCCGCGCGCAGCTCGGCCAGGCTCGCCTCGGGGAGCCCGGAGTCGGTCACGAGGGCGTCCACGTCCTCCAGCGAGGCGAATTGGACGAGGTGGTCGACCCCCAGCTTGGAGGAATCGGTGAGGACGATCACCTCGCGCGCGCTCGCGATCATCGCCCGCTTGACCGCCGCCTCGCTCGGGTCCGGGGTCGAGAAGCCGTGCGCGACCGAGAACCCGTTCGTGCCCAGGAAGGCGATGTCGACGCGGAGCCGCCCCAGCGTCTCCAGGGCCAGCGGCCCCACGACCGCCTGGGTGACCCCGCGGACCTGCCCCCCGAGGAGCCAGACCGAGCGCCCCTCCTGCTGCGAGAGGACAGCCGCCGCCGGGACCGAGTTCGTCACCACGAGGCCGACCCAGCTGGGCAGGAGCCCGCAGATGCGGCCCGTCGTGGTGCCGGCGTCGACGAGGACGGTGAGCCCCTCCCGGTGCGGGAGCAGCCCGATGGCCTTCTCCGCGATGGCGAGCTTCTCCTCCGGCGAGGACACATCCCGTGCGTTGACGGAGGGCTCCCCCAGCCGCAGCTTCTCGGCGGGCACGGCACCCCCGTGGACGCGGCTGAGGAGGCCCCGAGCAGCGAGCGCATCGAGGTCCCGGCGGATGGTCTCCGGGGTGACCTCGTAGCGCGCGGCGAGTTCGGCGACGGCCACACGCCCCAACTCCCGCGCCCTGGTGACGATCTCGTGCTGGCGCTCCTCGGCGTACATGGCACTCCTTCGTACTCAAGTCCACTGGATCGGACATGTTCCCACATTTGTATGGCTGGCTTGCCTTGACCTTACCGTTAGCTTCACGCCACAATCGGAGATACACCAACATGTACCAAAACCTCACCGCGGAGGAAACCCATGCAGCAGCAGCAGCCCGTCCGTGGCACCGGCGTCGTCGCCGGCTACGCCTACGCCCCCGTCGCCTGGACCCGGCCGGCCCCGGTGCCCCCACCGTCCCTGGCCCCCGTGGCGGAGGACCAGCGTGAGGCAGAGGTGGAGCGCTTCAAGGCAGCGGTCGCCACGGTGGCCGGACGCTTCGCCGACCGGGCGAGCGCGGCCACCGGCGTGGCCACCGAGGTCCTGGGTGCCACCGCGGCGCTGGCCCGCGACCGGGGCTGGAGCCGCGCAGCCGCGAAGCTCATCAACGGCGGAACCGCGGCCGAGGCGGCGACGGCCGCGGCGATCGAGCAGTTCGTCGTGCAGTTCGAGAAGCTGGGCGGCCTGATGGCCGAGCGCACCACGGACCTGCGCGACATCCGCAACCGCGTGGTGGCCGAGCTGATGGGCCTGCCCGAGCCGGGCGTCCCGAAGCCCACCTCCCCGGTCGTGCTCTGCGCGGAGGACCTCGCCCCCGCCGACACCGCCGGCCTGGAGCCGACGCTCGTCCGCGCGCTCGTCACGCGCCTGGGCGGTCCGACCTCCCATACCGCCATCATCGCCCGCCAGCTGGGGATCCCGTGCGTGGTGGCGGCGTCCGACCTGGACTCGCTGGCCGAGGGCACCCTGGTCCTGGTCGACGGGACGTCCGGCATCATCACCCCCAACCCGGACGCCGAGGAGGCGGCGGCGCTCGTGGAGGAGGACGCCCGCCTGCGCGAGGAGATCCGCTCGTGGAGCGGCCCCGCCCGCACCGCCGACGGCACCCACGTCCAGCTGCTGGCCAACGTGCAGGACGGCAAGGCCGCGGCCAAGGCGTCCGCCAGCGAGGCCGAGGGCGTCGGACTGTTCCGCACCGAGCTGTGCTTCCTCGCCGCCCAGACCGAGCCGTCGGTCGCGGAGCAGGCCCGGATCTACGGTGAGGTCTTCAGCGCTTTCCGCGGCAAGAAGGTCGTCGTGCGCACCCTGGACGCCGGCTCGGACAAGCCCGTCCCGTTCGCCAAGCACGAGCACGAGGAGAACCCGGCCCTGGGGGTGCGCGGGATCCGGCTGGGCTGGACGAACCCCGGCCTCGTCGAGCGCCAGCTTGACGCGATCCAGCTGGCGGCCGAGGACAACGGCGTCGCCGAGGCCTGGGTGATGGCCCCGATGGTCGCCACGGTCGACGAGGCGTTCGAGTTCGCCGAGAAGTGCCGGGCGCGCGACCTCAAGCCCGGGATCATGGTCGAGGTGCCGTCCGTCGCCATGCTGGCCGACCAGTTCCTCGCCGAGGTGGACTTCTTCTCCATCGGCACCAACGACCTCACGCAGTACACGATGGCCGCCGACCGGATGAGCTCGCACCTCGCGACGCTCACCGACCCGTGGCAGCCCGCCGTGCTGCGGCTGATCGCCCTGACCGCCCAGGCGGGTGAGCGGGCCGGAAAGCCCGTCGGGGTGTGCGGCGAGGCCGCCGCCGATCCGCTGCTGGCCTGCGTGCTGGTCGGCCTCGGTGTGACCTCGCTGTCCATGGCGACCAACGCGATCCCGGCGGTCGGCGTCCAGTTGGGCAAGGTCACCCACGACGAGTGCCGCTCCGTCGCGCCCCAGGTGATTGCCGCCCGCAACAGCCGCGACGCGAAGGAGCTGGCCGCGCAGCTCTTGGGCTGATCCCCCCTCGCGGCTACCGCTGCAGACTCGCCAACGCGTGGGCGATCTCCGCGGTCGCCGGGTACAGGCGACGGTAGAGGGAGTACAGGTGGTCGTACGCCTCCGCGTGCTCGGCGCGCGGGGCGAGGATCCTGCTGGGCGGATTCCATTCGGCCGCCGAGATGGTCGTGAGCAGGTTCGCCGCGAGCCACGCGACCCCATGACTCGCACCGATCGTCTCCCGTGGGATCACCTGCGTGCGGCCTGAGATATCGCTGACGATCTGCGTCCACACGTCACCCTTGGTCCCTCCACCGACGGCGACGATCCGCTCGATGCGTCCCCCCGCGGCCTCGATGGCCTCGATGTTGTGGCGCACGGCGAAGCCAGTGGCCTCCAGCGCGGCCCGGTACAGGTCCCCTCGCTTGTGCCCGATCGTGAGACCGATGACGGCGCCACGCGCCGCGGGATCCATGAGCGGGGTCCGCTCGCCGGCGAAGTACGGGAGCATCAGCAGACCGTTGGCCCCAGGACCCGCGACGTCCGCCTCCGCCACGAGATCGGCGAAGTCGGGCGCGCCGAACAACGAGCGCAACCACCCGGTGATGGCCCCGGAGGTAGCCATGCCCCCGGCCACGTTGCGCGTGTCGGGCAGCGCACCGACCGTGCCCCACAGCGACGGGCTGCGGACCGGGTCGACCACCGTGTTCACGAAGAACATCGTGGTTCCGTACATCAGCATCAGGTCGCCCGGATTGTGAGCGTCGACCGAGAGCGCTTCGGCCCAGGCATCGATCGTGCCCGCCGTCACCGGGATGCCCTCGGGCAAGCCCGTCTGGGCGGACGCCGCAGCAGTGACCGTCCCGGCCACGTCACCGGCCCAGCCGAGCTGCGGGAGTTCGATGCCCGGGGCGATCTGCTCAGCCCACGGCACGTACCAGGCGCGCGCCTCGATGTCGTACAGCGGCGTGCACTGGGACGCCGACTGGTGATCCAGGACGTAGGCGCCGGTCAGGTGCCAGGCCACGTAGCTGGCGGGCATGAACAGCCGCCGCGCACGCGCATAGACCTCGGGCTCGTGCGTGGCGACCCACGCGATCTTCGGGCCTGCCGCCTGCGTGGTGAGCGTCGACCCACCGCGCTCGAGGATGGCCTGCTCCCCTCCGAGCCGTTGCGTCCACTCCGCGATCTCCACGACCGCCCGGGTGTCCACGCCGTAGAGGATCGCCGGACGCACCGGCACCGAGTCGGCGTCAGCCAGCGCCACACACGGGCCCATGCCGCTCACCCCGACCGCCTCGACGGTCACCTCCGGGTGTGCGGCAAGCAACTCACGGCTCACCGAGCAGAACTCCTCCCACCACACCTGCGGCGCCATCTCCACGTGGCCCTGCCGGGGCCGCTGGACGTCATGGCTACGGACGGCCGTGGCGAGCACGCTTCCGTCCAGGCCCGAGAGAACCCCTTTGGAGCTCGACGTGCCGACATCGAATCCCATGACTGCCGTGGGCATGATGTTGTTCCTTCCGATCGGTGAAGTGTGGTCAAGGCGTCAGGACCTGCCCCGTCGCTGGGGCGTCCTGAGGGTGGGATGAGTCGCCGGGTTCGCCATTTCCGGACGGGACGGGCTCGTCCCACTGGGGGGCGAGGGACACCCGGCCGGGCAGGGTCTGAACAGCCCCCAGCGTTTGGCGGAACTCGTCGATGAAGGAGAGCGCGGCACCCGTGGCGATCGGGTGCTCGATGTAGGTGCAGGGCACCAGGAACGAGCGCGAGTCGACGTCGAGGAAGCTGAGGCGGTCCACCTTGTCGAACAACACCGGTAGGTGCGCCGCACCCCGGACACCGACGTCACCGCCCAGGATGATGGTGCAGCCGAACATGACCCAGATGTTGTGGACGGCGAGCGCGAGGTCGGACGTGTACCGGTCCCACGCCTCGACCAGGGCCGGCTCCGACCCATCGGAGAGCCGAGCGAAGAACGCCTCGACGGAGCCGTCCGCGTGCCGCGAGAGCACCGTGGAGTTGCAGTACGGGTCCAGGCACCCACGCCGTCCGCAGTAGCAGGGCAGCCCGTCGTCATGGATGCGCATGTGGCCGACCTCGCCCGCCAGCTCGCCGTCGCCCCAGTACATGCCGTTCTTGATCAGGACGGAGCCACCCACACTCTTGGAGAGGCTCACGTAGAAGGCGTTCTCCACGTTCCGCGTCGCCCAGAACTCGGCGAACCCTGCCGCGTCCGAGTCGTGGACCAGCCGCGTCTCATAGGGAATGTGGCGGCTGAAGTCCGCCGCACTCATGCCGGTGTTGTCGATCACGCGCCCGTACGTCACGGCGCCGGTGGTGGAACTGATCAGGCCGGGCATCGCGACACCCACGCCGAGGATCCGCTCCCGGTCGATCCCCGCTTGCTCGATCGTGGCCGCCACCTCGTCGCCCACGAAGGCGACGTAGGATTCCGACTTCTCGAACGGCCGGGGGGTGCGGCGGGTGGTGAGGAGCTTGCGCTCCAGGTTGATGACGAGGCAGCGGACGCGATCACGGGTGATGTCGACCCCCACGGCGAAGCGCCCGTCCGCCGAACAGGTGTACGCGATCGGGCTGCGCCCGCCCTGCGATCCGGAGGCGCGCTTGGCTCCGGGCTCGATCAGCCCGGCGTCGACGAAGTGGCTGAGGTACTTGTTCACGGTGGGCAGGCTGAGGCCGAGGGCGGCGGCGATGTCATTCTTGGTCGCCATTCCCTGCTCGCGGATGTACTCATAGACCGCGCGGCGCGTGCGCTTCTTGATGCCGGGAGTCTCCGTCATCCTGATCAGCCTCCAGATTGTGGGTTCCTGTGACGCTCCGGGCCGCACACGGCAGCTTGGCAACGAGTCTGCCCCGTCCGGGGAGCGCGGCGCCTCCACACCACGCTTCCCGGACGTCCGCGGAGCGAATCAGGTGCGTGCTTGGTAGAGGTTTCTCAGCGCGTCGATCAGCACGGCGACGAAGATCATCAGCCCACCGGCCAACGTGATGAGGGTCGACTGGATACCGAGGATGGCCAAGCCCACCTGGATGACCGTGAGGAGCAAGGTACCGGCCAGGACGCCGATCATGCTGCCCTTGCCACCGGTGAGACTCACGCCCCCGATGACCGCAGCGGCGATGACCTGCATCTCGTAGGTGGTGCCGAACGACGACGTGACCGCACCCATGTAGCCCGACAGGAGCCAGCCGGCCAGGCCGGACAGGAAGCCGGAGACGACGTAGGCGCCGATCTTGACACGATCAACGTTGATGCCGGCGATGTAGGCCGCGCGGGCGTTGCCGCCCACCGCGAACAGAGCGCGGCCGAACCGGGTCCGCTCCCAGATGATGTGGAAGGCGGCGAACGCGACGATGAGGACGAGTGGCAGTGCGGGGAAGGGGCCGATCTTGCCCTGGCTCACGAACTTGTAGGCGTCCGGCAGCTGGGAGATCGAGGCACCGCCGGTGATGGCCAGGAGCGCCCCCTGCAGCACCATGTTCATCGCGAGGGTCGCGATGAGGGCATTGGCCCGCAGCTTCGTCACGATGAGGCCGTTGGCGAGGCCGATGAGTGAACCCACCACGAGGATGACGAGGATGGCGAGGGGGACCGGAAGGCCCGCCTTCATCCACATGACTCCCATGAGTGCGGAGAAACCTGCGGTTCCGACGGTGGAGAGGTTGATGTCGCCGAGCAGGATGATCATCGCGATGGCGATGGTCAGCAGGCCGAGGACCGTGGCCTGAACGAGGATGTTCGACAGGATGCCGAACGAGAAGAATGAGGGCTTGAACATCCCCATGATGCCGATGGCCAGGACCAACAGGACCCAGACCGCATGGGTCATGAAGAAGTCGATGACCCGCTTCGCTGTGATTTCCATCTCGTCAGACCGCTTCCTTTTCCTGATCACGGATCGCCGTCAGCTGTTCGATCGTGATGTCCTTGTTGTCCAGTACCGCCGTGATTCGCCCCTCGTCGAAGAAGACGAGGCGATCCGCGACCCGGAGGAGTTCTTCGTAGTCGTTGGTGAGGTAGATGGTGCTCATCCCGGCACGGGTCAGCTCGAGCACCTTCGCGATGATCTCTTCGCGACTCAGGATGTCGATGCCGACGGTGGGTTCATCGAGGATCAGCAGGTCAGGATCAGTGTTCAACAGTCGGCTGATGATGACCTTCTGCTGGTTCCCACCCGACAGACTGTTCATGTCGTCGTCGACGGAGTTCGTCTTGATCTTCAGGGCGTCCCGGTACTGGTTGGACAGGGTTCGCCGCAACGCGAGGTCGATGAAGCCGCCCGACCGACGCAGCTTGCCCGCGTGGCTGCTGATACCGATGTTCTCGTTCACGTCGAAGGTGGGCAGGATCCCCTCCCGGTGACGGTCGAAGGAGATGTAGGCGATGCCCTGGCGGATGGCCTCGGCGGGGTTGGGCACGTGAATCTCCCGCCCGTTGAGGAGGATGGTCCCCCCGGTGACGGCGTCGATGCCGAAGAGGGTGCGGCAGAACTCGCGGGCCCCCGAGCCCGGGAACCCGATCACCCCGAGGATCTCTCGCCGCCGGACCGCAAGGGTGACGTCGTGCAGGTCCTGGCCCTGGAGGTCCCGCACCTCGAGGAGGACCTCGTGGGCCTGAGGGGACTCGTCGACCCAGCGTTGGGCGAGTTCCACCTCCGCGCCGGCGACCAAGCTGGCGAGGTGGTTCTCCGTGGCCTCGCTCATGTCGTCGACGGTGAACATGCGACCGTCACGCAGGACCGAGATCCCGTTGGACAACTCCAACACCTCACCCAGGTAGTGGGAGATGAAGATGAAGGCTGTGCCGGTGGCTTTGAGGTCCCGGACGAACTCGAACAACTCGGCTCGTTCGCGGTTGGTCAGCGCAGTCGTCGGCTCGTCGAGGATGATGAGCTTCGCCCCGCTGTGCATGGCCTTGATGATGTTGAGCTTGCGGGCGTCGATCGAGCTGAGTTCCCGGACCTTCTGCCGCGGGTCCACGCAGAGCCCGTACGCCTTGAGTTCATCGGCGGCCACGGCGTTGATGTGCTTCCAGTCGACCAAGGGCCCCTTTGTCGGAAGGAGGCCGGAGAAGATGTTCTCGGCGACGCTGAGGTCGGGGAACGAGCTCTCGTGCTGCGGCACGAGCCGGATCCCCAGTTCTTGACGTTCGAAGATGTTCAGGGGCCGGAGGTCTCGCCCCTCGAAGAGGACCTCGCCCGCACTCGGCGGGTAGATGCCGGCGATGATGTTCACCAGGGTGGACTTGCCCGCGCCGTTACGGCCCAAGAGGGAGTGAATCTCCCCGGGATGGATCTCGAGGTTGGCGTCGATGAGGGCCCGCGTGGCCCCGAAGATCTTCGAGACGTTGCTGACCTGCAACAGGGGTTGAGTGGTCATGCTGGTTCCTTTGCTGGGGGTGGGTGCCGACGCGCTGGGCGGCGGCACCCACCGAGCAGATCACTTGCTGGCGTTGCCCCAGATGAGCGGGTTGTCCGCACCGCTGGCGTCCACAACGATCGGGTCGAGCATCACGGTCGCGCCGGTGTCACCGGTGCTGAACGTGACAGCCTTGTTGAGGTACTGGCCCTGCGGGGTGAAGGTACCGCTGGTCGGAACGGCCTGCCCCTTCAACGGGTAGGCGTTCAGGATCTCGGTCGCAATGCCACCCACGCCGAAGACGTCGATGACGACCTCTGCGTCGACGTAGCCGTCCTTGACGAGGGAGAGGATGTCACCGAGCCCGTCATGCGAGATGACCATGACATGGTTGGCCTCGCCCGCCTTGGCCCACAGGCTGTTGGTCTTGAGGGACTCGACCACTCCGAGGGTCGCGGTGTCAGTGGGCGTGTTCACCAGGTCGATGGACTTGCCCGACGCCCGCGTGTCCGCGATCACGTTGTTCAGGGCGCTGGTGGCCTTGTCGGCCTGGGGCGCACCGAGGACGGAGACGAGTTCGATGTTCGGGTACTTCTTGATGACGGACTCGAACCCTTGGGCACGCTCCTTGAACACCTGCGAGACGACTTCGCCGTAGAGGTTGACGACGACGCCCTTCGGCTCGCCGTACTTGGCGGTCAGCAGCTCCACGGCCTTCTCGCCGGCCATCTCGCCGGAGCGGATGCTGTCGAACAGGACGGCCACGTCCACCTTGGCGTTGTTGGCCTTGTTGTCGATCACGGCAACGGGAATGTCGGCGTCGTTGGCGCGGGCGATCACGTCGGAGACACTGTCGCTGTCGTACGGGTTCACGACGATGGCGGCCGGGTGAATGTTCTGCACGAGGTTGTTCAGTTGGTCGTTCTGCTTGGCAGCATCAGCCTCGGCCACGACGACCTTGCCGGTCTTGCCCACGAGTTCGGCGGCCTTCGTGACGCCGTCGGCCATGGCGACGTGCACGAGTTCGGTCGAGTTCTTCGTGGAGTACCAGATTTCTCCGCCGCTGGCAGCCGCGCCGGGGGTGGTGGCGGCACCGCCGCCGCATGCTGCCAGGGACAGCGTGAGTGCGGCGATGGCCGCAGCGAATCCGAGCTTCTTGCGCATGGGACTTCCTTATCCTTGCTGAGTGGTGTGAAGGGTGGTGCAGGGGGATCAGACGACGGTGAAGGCACCGTCGATGATCAGGTCGGCGCCGGTGGTGTAGGTCGAGGCGTCCGACAGCAGGTAGATGACGGCACCGGAGAGCTCTTCCGGGGTACCCATCCGCTTGACAGGGATCATGTCGGTCCAGATCTGACGCCAGTCCTCGCGGACGTTGCCGGTCATCTCGGTCGCGATGTACCCGGGGCTGATCGCGTTGACGCGGATGCCCAGGGGCGCCCACTCGACGGCGAGCGACTTGGTCAGGTGTGCCACCCCAGCCTTCGAGGCGTTGTAGGAGGCCTGCTCCTGCGGGATGTTGACGATCGTGCCGGACATGGAGGCGGTGTTCACGATGGCGCCCCCCTTGCCCTCCGCCACGAGGTGGCGAGCGAACGCCTGGGCCACGAAGAACACCCCGTTGAGGTTGACGTCGATGACCTTGGTGAAGTCTTCGGGGGTGCAGTCCAGTGCAGCCTTGTGCACGACGATGCCGGCGTTGTTGAACAGCAGGTCGAGTCCGCCCATGGCGGCGGCGGCGTCCTCGATCACCCGGCCCACGGCGGCGGGGTCGGTGACGTCGCACGGCAGCGCCAGCGTCCGGACGCCGTGCTGATCAGCGATTTCGGCAGCCACCTCGCTCGCATCCGCGAGGTCGAGGATGACCACGTCCGTACCCTGACCCGCCAGCGCGTGCGCCACCACCTTGCCGATGCCCTGTCGGCCGCCGGTGACAACAGCCACCTTGCCCGTCAGCGCGAAGAGATTCGTTTCCATGCGTCAGACCTCTCTGTCAGCTTGTGCCCAGAACCAGCCGTCCTTGGCCGTCGAAGTTCTAGCACCTTGTTTTCTAAAACTAGATTACAGAACCGATTGGCGATGTCAAGACCCCACGACGATTCGTCCGTGGCCGAAGAAGCGAGCGGCGGGCAAACGAAGAGCGGGGCGGCCATCCGGCCGCCCCGCTCCTTTCCTGGTGTCCCCACGACGGGGCGCCGACCCGTCAGGGCTCGACGTCACCTTGATGGCCTCTCCCTTGGCCACGATGTCGAACGCCGCCAGGGCGTCCACGAGCGGGACGTGGCGGGTGATGAGGTCCTTGACGGGGATCGCACCGCTGGAGATGTACTCCAGCGCCGCCTTGTGGTGCGCCGGCGCAGACCCGTTGGCGCCGTGGAGGTGCAACTGCGGTAGTGGACGAGGTTCGAGTCGCACGCGATCATCGGGTTGGTCTTCGGCAGCCCACCGAAGAACGAGATCCGTCCGTTGCGAGCCGCCATCGCGATGGCCTGCTCCTGGTTCACGTTGGCCGGGGTGGCCGTGATGATGACGTCGGCACCACGGCCGGCCGTCATGCGCATGACCTCGTCGACCACGTTCACCGACGAGGCGTCGATGGTGTGGTCGGGGTGGACGGCGTCCGCCGACATCTTGAGGCGCTCAGGGTTGATGTCGACCAGAACGATCGTGCCCGCCTTGTGCACTCCGCGGGCGATGCGGATGTGCATGCAGCCGATCGGGCCTGCACCGAAGACGACGAAGTCACCCTCCTGGATGCCGAGCTGCTCCTGAGCGTTGATCGCGCAGGCGAAGGGCTCGACGGCCGAGGCCTCGTCGAAGCCGACGTTGTCGGGGATGCGGTTCAGGCCGTCGACCTTGAGCACTTCCTTCGGCACGATCATGTACTCGGCGAAACCGCCGTCGTACTGATAGCCAACGGAGGTCTGGTTGGCACAAACCGCCATCCAGCCCTTCTTGCACTCGTGACACTCGCCGCAGGGGACGGCGGCGATGACTTGGACGCGGTCACCCACGGCGAACCCGCCGAGGGCGTCCGCCCCCACGTCGACGACCTCACCGGCGATCTCGTGGCCCATGGTGGTCACACGGGTGATGTTCACGTGGCCGTTGTTGCGGATCTTGACGTCCGTGCCGCACGTCGAACAGTTCTTGACCTTGATCTTGACCTCCTCGGGCCCGCAGGTGGGCTCGGGAACCTCTTCCAACCGGACGTCGCCGGGGGCGTAGAAACGCAATGCCTTCATCGGGTCACTCCTCTTCCGGTGCCAGCAACTCCAGCACCTCGTCAACACTGGTGGTCGTACGCAGGCGTTCGGCCTTGTCCCGGTCGGCCATCACCGTGGCCAAGGCGGACAGGATGCCCATGTGCTCATCGCTGTTGGACGCGATCGGGATCGCCACGTAAGCAGTCTTGCCGTTCCAGTCGACCCCGTCGGGGAACTGCAGGAATCCCAAGGCGGCCCTCTTGATATGGATCCGGGACTCGTTGGTGCCGTGGGGAATGACCACACCGTTGCCCAGGAACGTCGACACCTGACCCTCACGGGTCAGCATGCCCTCGACGTAGGCCTCCTCCGCGGCGCCCATCGCGACCAGGGTCGCGCCGGCTTGGCGGATGGTGTCCTCCTTGCTGGAGGCGGTCAGACCGAGCCGGACGCCCTCGCGGGGGAGCACGTCCCGGGCGAGCGCCTTCTTCACACGCCGGGGAGCCGACGCGGCGGGCGCCGCGGCTCCGGCGGATGCGGCACCGGAGTTGGCGGACCGGACGACGTCCACGACCTCGTCATAGGCGGGGCTGCCCATGAAGTTGTCGACCGTGAACAGTGCCGCGGAGGGGACGAGAGGCCTGGTACGGGCGGCGAGGTCCTGGTGGGTGACGACGATGTCGTAGGTGTCCGTCAGGTTGGCGATGGCTTGGTTGGTGACCTTGACGTCACGGAAACCGGCGTCCTGGATCTTCTTGCGCAGGACCGAGGCCCCCATGGCCGACGAGCCCATGCCCGCGTCGCAGGCGAAGACGATGTTCCTGATCGGGCCGGAGACGCCAGCCGCGCCGGCGCCGGCGAGCACACCGGACACGGACGACTTCTTGCCCTTCAGGGCCTCCATCTCGGCGGTGGCCTTCCCCAGATCGTCGCCACCCGTCTCCTTCGACACGCGAAGGAGCAGGGCGCCCACGATGAACGAGACGGCTGCGGCGACGATCCACGACAGGGTGACGCCGAGGGCACCTCGGGGAGTGATGGCCGCGTAGACGGCGATGATCGATCCGGGTGCTGCCGGGGAGCGCAGGCCGCCGTTGAACATGACGTTCATCAGGACGCCGCTGGCGCCACCGGCGATCGCGGCGACGATCATGATCGGCTTCATGAGCACGTAGGGGAAGTAGATCTCGTGGATGCCACCGAGGAAGTGGATGATCCCGGCGCGGAGGCCTTGGCCGTGCCCTTGCCGAACACCGAGAAGGCGAGCAGGATGCCCAGGCCCGGACCGGGGTTGGCCTCGAGCAGGAACAGGATCGACTGGCCGGTGGCCTGCGACTCGGCGAGGCCGAGCGGCGTCAGGACGCCGTGGTTGATGGCGTTGTTCAGGAACAGCACCTTGGCCGGTTCGATCAGCAGCGACGTCAGCGGCAGGAGACCGTTGTTGACCAGGAACTGGACGCCCGCGCCGAGCGCCGTGCTCACGGCGGTGACGACCGGGGAGAGTGCGAAGAAGCTGGCGACGGCGAGGACCATGCCCCAGATGCCGGCGGAGAAGTTGTCGACGAGCATCTCGAAGCCGGGCCGGATCTTGCCGTCCCAGATGGCGTCGATCTTCTTCATCGTCCAGCCGCCCAGCGGACCCATGATCATGGCGCCCATGAACATCGGGATCGAGGTGCCCGCGATGACGCCCATGGTGGCGATGGCACCGACCACGCCGCCGCGGGGGCCGCGCTCGTTGTAGACCATGCGGCCGCCGGTGTAGCCGATGAGCAGCGGGAGCAGGTAGGTGATCATCGGGCCGACGATGCCCTTGCCGTCGAAGTCGCCCCAGCCGCCCAGCTGGGCGACCCAGCCGTCGACGGGCAACGTGCCGCCGGCCGCGAGGTTCAGCCAGCCGACCTCGATGAACAGCGACGTGATGAGGCCCCAGGCGATGAAGGCGCCGATGTTGGGCATGACCATGTTGGACAGGAAGGTTCCGAACTTCTGGACCCTGGCCCGTGCGCCGGGCCCCTTCGTGGTGGTGACGCTTGCGACAGCAGCCGTCATGAGGTTCCTCCGTTGTGACACCGGCCGCTGCGGTGCGACCGGAGCGGACGCCCTACGTCCACTGCGCACCATAATCAACCAAGCCAAACACGGAGTCGAGGGGTATCGGGATAAATCATCTTTGTTTGTGTTGGGTTCCGCGCACGAGCTCCGGTCTCTGGGGTTTCCGCTGCGGTCGGCCGGGTACGGGTCCACCACACGTGATCGACACCGTTCCCGGGAGGACGAGAACATGCGACGCAGCGGAGTAGCCGGATTGTTGACAGCCACGACCATCGCGCTGGCGGGGTGCACGGGCGGGGGTGGTCCGACCCTCCCGGGTGGAACGGGCTCCGGCACCTCGTCCGCCTCGGCCTCGGTCGAAGCCCGCTCCTGGAGCGAGGACGAACTGCGCCGGCTGATCTCCGGCCTGGAGGACGGGGACGGCAACGAGCTGCGGCTGTACTCCAAGGACCAGGTCGCCCAGGGGAGCGATGTGGCGGGCGTGATCCTCAGCACCGCGACCGTCGAACCGGACGCCTGCAAGGACATCGCGACCGCCGGGCTGCTGGACACGGTCGAGGACGGTGACCTCGCCGTCGCACTCTCGGAGAGCCAGCAGCCGCGAACACTCTCGGCCCAGTCCGGCAGCGAGGGGCCGAGCGCCGTCGAGGTGCTGGAGGAGGTCAGCGGCAGCATGGACCAGTGCGCCACGTTCTCCGTGGACGCCCTGGGCAGCCGGTACGAGGTCAGCAGCGAGGAACTCGAGGCCGACACGGACGCCGAGGTCACCTTCGGGACGCTGAGCAAGCGGGTGGACGGCCCCGACCAGCAGCTCATGCAGGTCTCGGCCGCCGAGGGCCGGCTGCTGGTGGTCGCCACCAAGGGCGGCGCCGCCCTGGGCGACGAGGACCAGCAGGAGCTCGAGGACCTGATCGACGAGGTCCTCGACCGGGCCGAGGCAGACGCGACAGGCGCCTCCGCCAGCCCCTCCAGCGGCGCGGGAACCACGAGCGCCACTCCCAGCGCCTCCGCGAGGCCCACGATGACGTCAGCCCCGACCCCGTCGCCCAGTGCGACCCTGGGCGGGTGACCTCGCCGTACGTACACCGAGCACAGCCGAGAGGTGAGGCGCTGGGTCTGGGGCCCCACTCGGACGTAGCGCCCTTTGGACCACATGACATGGGAGGCTCGCATCATCTCAGCGCCCTGACAAGGGCTGATGCGAGCTGCAGGTGCAGCGATCCGACCGAATGTGGTCCAGCTGGCGCTACGTGGCGAGACACCGTGCTCCTCGGCGCGGTGGCGTGATCAAGCGTTGAGGAGCGGGTCAGGCCGCCGGCCCGGAGCGCTCAACCACTCCCTGCCGGATCAGGACCTCCAGGAACTCCCGGAGCTGACCACCCGCCTCCGGTGGCGCGTCCGCCTCGGCCAACAGCTCCGCGATCAGGGCGTCGGCGTCGCGCGGCTCCGTGCCCAGCGCGGTGAACAGGGCGTCCCCGGGCGCGGTCATCGTCAGCACCGGGCCCACCGGCAGCGGGGCCGCGAGCACGGCGTCCGGCGCCTCGATGATGCCGACCCGGGGCGACCACCGGACGCCCACGCCCGGCTCGCCCCCAGCGGCGCGACCCGTGGCCGCGGGCCACCCGGCGTCGACCCGGGCCAGTCCGTCGACCAGGGCGAAGCTCGACGGCACTGCGTCTCGGAGCGCGTCCGCCGAAGCCATCGTCACGTCGAGCGGACCCCACAGGGCATGGGTGAGGCGTCCGCGTGTCCCCGACCACCCCATCGTCCGCAGCACCGACACCAGCGGTTCAGGATCCCCCGCCACCGCCACCCCCGCCTCCCCGCCCGCCCGCCCATGCACGACCCGGACGCCGAGGTCCCGGGCCACCACCTCCACGGCGGCGTGGTGGAAGGCCACGCGGTGCTCGTCCGCCACCCCGCCGGACGCCGTGGCCAGCCCGGGTACCCGCCCACTCCCCCACTTCTCGGCGATCACGGCGAGGTCTGCGGCGGTGTCCATCCGGAACGCTTGGTAGTGCCCGTCGAAGTACGAGTGCGCGTGCAGGCACACCATTCGCGGATCGACGACGCACACGAGGCGTCCGTACGCGGAGGTGAAGAAGTCGTTGTGGTCGACCCGCTTGAGACGGTCGTCGTACCCGAGGGACCGCACGGCGTCCGTCCGGGCGACGTAGAAGTTGGGCACCTTGTACGCCACGGGCAGCCCGTCGATGATCGTCCCCTCGCGGGCGCGCGGGTCGCCCCGGTACGCGTAGAGCGCCGCCGTGGAGTAGTCCGCCGTCCTCCACAGCGGCAGGTGGATGACGCGTCCGCCCACCACGTCCACCTCGGGGTGGCGCTCCAGGTGGTCGACCGGACCCTGCACGTCGAAGTCGGGCAGGAGGACCATGTCGTCGTCGGTCATGAAGACGTAAGGAGTCTCGACCGCAGCCAGCAGCGCGTTGCGGCCGGCGCCGATCCCGGTGTCGAAGGGCAGCCTCAGGACGCGGATGCCCGGGTCGTCCGACACGAACGTCACCGCGCTGTCGTCCGCGACGACGATCGGCCCGGAGAACACCCGCCGGACGCTCGCCAGCATCCGCCGCAGGACGTCCGGGCGCTCGAAGGTCTTCACGACGAGGGTGAGGTTCCCGGGGTCGACCGGGCCGAGACCGTGGCGTCCGACCCAGGCGGACGCCACCGCCGTCTCGGCCCCGACCAGCCGGCCGTACACCTTCTGCAGCACTGGACGCCGCCCCGACCCGTGCGCCACGCGCGAGACACGGCACTTCCACGACTCCTGCCAGTCACCTCGACCCATGGAGCCATCCTCGCAGGGGGCAACCAATCTCTCGGGGTGTGACAATGGGCCCATGCAGATGCCGAAGCACTCAGACGAGGCCAAGGACCACTTCCGCACCCTCGTGCCCGCCACCCCGGGCGTCGCCGTCAAGCCCATGT
The DNA here is from genome assembly GCF_059515965.1 of Propioniciclava sp. LT432. Classification (NCBI taxonomy): domain Bacteria; kingdom Bacillati; phylum Actinomycetota; class Actinomycetes; order Propionibacteriales; family Propionibacteriaceae; genus Propioniciclava; species Propioniciclava sp. LT432. The sequence continues at coordinate 62,665 of NZ_JCAKNE010000020.1, forward strand.
TCGGCAGCCTCGGCGCATTCGTGAACGGCCACATGTACGCGGGTCTCTTCGGCGACCGCTTGGGCGTGAAGCTGGATGCCGCCGACCGGGCCGCGCTGGAAGCCCAGCCCGGCACGGGGCCCTTCGGCCCCGCCGAACGCCCCATGAACGGGTGGGTCTCGCTGCCCGCCACCATGCCGGACGCCGACGCCGCGGCCTGGTTCGAGCGGGCGCGCACCCACATGGCGACCCTGCCGCCCAAGGAACCCAAGGCACCCAAGGCCAAGAAGGCGTGACGACCGGAGCCACGCGCACCTGGACGCCGGACTGGCCGTGCCCGGTGGCGTCCATCTGGTCGACCTGGCGCCGCGGAGCGGGCGACCCGACCTACTGCATCGACGAGGCGGGACGCCACTGGCGCGCCCTCCACACACCCCAGGGCCCGGCAACCCTGCGCGTGCTGGCCCGACCAGCCGCCGGAACCGTCGAGGCCGCCGCCTGGGGTGAGGGTGCGGCGTGGGCGCTGGACCAGCTGCCCGCCCTGCTCGGGGCCGATGACGACCCCGCGGGCTTCGAACCGCGCCACGAGGTGCTGGCCCGGGCCTGGCACGTCCACCGCCACTGGCGGGTGGGCCGGGGCAGCAGCGTGTGGCAGGCCCTGCTGCCGGCCGTGATCGAACAGAAGGTCACCGGGCAGGAGGCGTTCACCGCCCAGCGCCGGCTCGCCCGCCGCTACGGGACGCCGGCGCCCGGCCCGGGTGGCGACCTGGGCCTGAGGCTCCAGCCCACCGCCGCGGAGGTACGGCGCATCCCGTCGTGGGAGTGGCTGCGGCTCCCCGTGGACTCGGCCCGGTCCACCACCCTGCTGAGGGCCGCGCGGGTGGCGTCCGGCCTGGAGCGCACGCTGGCCACACCGGACGCCGACGCCCGGCTCCGCTCGGTGCCGGGCCTGGGCACCTGGACGAGCGCGGAGATCCGCCAGCGCGCCCACGGCGACGCGGACGCGGTGAGCTTCGGCGACTACCACGTCGCCCGTTCGATCGGGTGGGCTCTCATCGGCGAGCAGACCGACGACGACGCCGCCGCCGCGTTGCTCGAGCCGTACGCCGGCCACCGCTACCGGGTCCAGCGGCTGCTGGAGCTGGCGGGCGTGCGGCACCCGCAGCACGGACCACGCATGGCGCCCCGCACCCACCTGCCGGGCTGAGGACAGGCCCTGGCGGCCGGGAGCTTGCGCTCACCGACCGCCAGGGGGACCTTGTTCGCCGGGGTGCCGGACGCCGTCAGCAGGTGCCGACCTCCGGTGTCAGCTGAGGGCCTTGATCTGCCACGGGTAGGTGTAGGACTCCCCGTTCCACGACTTGATCGCGCCCACGATGCCCAGGACGATCGAGCCCAGCGAGCCGATGATGATCATCGGGACGCCGATGATGGCGCCGACGAGCGTGAAGGTCAGGAACCAGCCGATGACGGAGATCAGCCACGTCGTGAGCACGAAGTTGAAGGCACCCGCCGAGGCGTTCCGGACGAACGGCGAGCTGTCCTTCTTGACGAGGTAGACCACGAGGGGGCCCACGATGTTCAGCCAGCCGGCCGACACGATGGTCGCGATCGGCGCGGAGAGGTGGGCGATCATCGCCCAGAGACGCTCGTCCCCGTCCGGGTTGCGCCCGCCGGTGTAGGTGCGGCTCAGCGGCTGTCCCTGGTAGGGGTTGGAGGTGTAGGTGGACTGGTAGTGCGAGGAGTACGGCTGGCCCGCCTGGGGGAAGGGCGGGGGCGCGTCCATGGGGTTGGCCCAGGGCTTTCCGCCCTGGGGGTCCGGCGTCGAGTTCTGTGCCTGCGGATCGGTCATGCGTCCATGATCACCCCATCCCACGCGCTGCGTAAGGCTCCCAAGGGCAGGGTCAGGGCGCGATCCGGGTAGCCCCCGCCCGCGGGAGGCCGACCCGTACCCGGGGGGTGTGTTGCATTGTGTGTGGGCAAAGTACCGGGATGATGACCAGCTCTGCCCACACAAAATGCAGCACGGGGTCAGGCCAGCGCGTTCAGGTGGGTCTGCAACGCGCGCGTGGTCGCGGGGCCCCAGATTCCATCGACCGTCGAGCCGACGACGCGCTGGACCCCGCGGGTGGTCTCCGGACCGCGGACGCCGTCGACGCGGACGCCCACCTTGGCCTGCAGGGCGCGCGTGGTGGCCGAGCCCCAGATCCCGTCCGGGTTCGTCCCGACCCACCGCTGCATCGCGATGATCGTCGCGCGGTCGAGGGTGCCGGTGACCGGCAGGTCGCCACTGGGAGCGGGCTCCGGCGCGGGAGTGGGGGCCGGGGCGGGAGCGCTGCCGGGGGCACCGTTGAGCAGGAAGGTCTGGAGGGCACGCGTGGTCGCGGGGCCCCAGATGCCGTCCGGGTTCGCCCCCACGACGGTCTGCACGCGGACGGTGGTCTGGCGGTCGCGGACGCCGGTCACGGCGGCGCCGACCTTGGTCTGCAGTGCGCGCGTGGTCGCCGGGCCCCAGATGCCGTCCGGGTTGGCGCCGACCCAGTTCTGCATGGCGATGATGGTCGGACGGTCCAGGTCGCCGTTCACCGTGAGGGTGGTGCTCGGCGCAGGAGCGGGCGTGGAGCCCCCGTCCTCCCCGATCGGCTGGGCGTTGCGGTCGGCGCCGCCGCTCTCCAGGGTGAGGCCCGCCTGCACGGAGCAGCTCGGCCATGCGCCGGGGCCCTGGACGTAGAGCGTCCGCCGCGCGATGGCGATCTGCTGGGCCTTGGTGGCGTGGTGGGGGTAGGAGGCGTACTCGTTGCCGCCGAAGGCGGCCCAGGTGCCGAGGGAGAACTGCAACCCGCCGTAGTAGCCGCTCCCCGTGTTGATGCCCCAGTTGCCGCTGGACTCACACTCGGCCACCTTGTCCCACACCGAGAGATCCTCGGCGCCGGCCGGGGCCATCATGAGACTGCCCCCGACGAGGCCCGCCCAGGACACCACGGCCGTGGCAGCCAGACTGACCATGAGGCGCTTGCGGGGCATGTTCCACACTCCTTCTGGCACGACTACGTCGGGGTGGACGAGGTCGAGCATGCGAGCGCACCTGAAGGAACGTCAAGGGAAGTTCAAGCAACTCTCAGGGAGAGGTCGAAGGTGGGGAGAGGGACTCAGCTCTGGTTGTAGAAGGAGCCCGTCAGGTGCGCGGCGTCGTCCAGCGCGGTGACCCCGGGCGGGGCCAGGACGAGGACGTAGGCGGTCACCTTGTCGATGTTGCCCTGCAGCCCGAACACCATGCCGGAGACGAAGTCGACCAGGCGGTGCATCTCCTCGGCGTCCATGAGCGTGAGGTCGAGCACCACGATGTCGCCGTCACGCAGGTGCTCGCCGATCACCCGGGACTCGCGGTACGAGGTCGGGTGGAAGACGACGATGCTGCGGGCTTGGCGCACGGGCGCTCCTCTCTGACCAGGCCAGTCTCCCAGACGCACGCCGAACGTCCCGGCGCGACACCCGACACCGGGGGCAACCGGCGGCCAAGAGAGTGAAAGCTCGTGACGTCACCGCCGATTCAGGAGAGGCTTGTGCCATGGACGCTTCCGCCGTTGCCATCAACCTCCGCCTCGCGCTCATCGGCCAACCCATGGTCGACGCCGAGGAGTTCGCCTCCGACACCACGATCGCGCCCCTGTTGGCCCGCCAGCGCGAGTTGTCGCGCAGGCTGTCCGACCGGCTCAGCCCGACCGACCAGCGCATCCAGGACTTCCTGGACGACTACCTGGACGGTGCCGCAGCGGCCGTCCGACTGCCGCGCCGGACGCTCGTCCTGGACCAGCCCGGACTGGCGCGCGACCTGTCGCTGCCGGTGGACGCCGACGCGTTCTCCTCCGACCTGCTCTCCAGCTACCGCCTGGTGAACGGCGTCCTGCACAACCCGGCCAACGACCGCCGGACGACCGCCGGCGTCTTCCACATCGCCGAGGGCGGCCTGCCGATCCCCGACGACAAGATCGCGGTCGACCGCGACGTCGCCGCGCGGATCTTCGCCGCCGCGTTCGAGGCCCCCGAGGAGGCGCTCCGCCTGCCCTGGTCCTCGACCTCGGAGCACCCGGCGGAGTGCTTCGTGTCGCTGCTGCTGCGTCCGGTCGTGGTCCCGGCGGTCGCCGGCGTCACCCCGGAGCGGAGCCTCGAGGTGCGGTTCATCGTGCCCGGCGGGATGGTCGCCAACCTCGACTTCGTCGAGTCGATCTTCGGCAACGGGGGCGATCCCTACCTGCCCGAGAACGACGCCTCCCTCGACCCCGCGACCTGGACGGGCCACACTGGCCTCGTCGTCCTCGCCCCGCACCTCACCCACCTCACCAAGAAGGAACTGGGGCTGCCCCACGTCTCCGAGGCGACCGACCGGCAGAAGCGTGACAAGCAGTGCTGGGAGTCCGAGGACGAGCGGTACAACGGCGGCCAGGCGTTCAAGCTGTGCCTGCGCGACGCTCGCGGCGTCATCGCCACCGTCATCGCCGACAACTACTTCGGCTACTGCAAGAAGGAGGTCAAGACCCAGATCTCCTACTCGGCCAACCTGCTGGGCAACGCCGAGGAGGAGCACGCGGGCGGCGCCGTCGTGTTCCCGGCCTACAACCTCGGCCGCGAATGGACCGACACGCGGACGCCGGCGTCCTACACCGTCACGGACGCAGTCGAGCGCGACCCCGAGCTGTGGCTGCGCCACCCCGAGGGGCATGCCGACCACGCCGAGTGGGACCACCTCACCCTCGTCCCGGCCGGTTCGAGCTTCTCGATGCGCAACCAGACGGTCAGCTGGGACGGTCCGGACGGCACGGGGAGCATCAAGCTCCTGGCCAACCACACGTACCTCCTGCCGAACGGCTACCGCGTCCACGCCAAGCACCGCGAGACCGACAAGACGCAGTGGCACCTGGTGGGCACCTCGCCCGAGCCGACCCACTGCCACAAGCCGGCGACGGTGTCGGGCGGCGGCAAGTCCGAGATCAGCAAGTCGATCCTGGACGCCTTCGTGTTCGGCTCGCTGCACGTCGTCGACTTCGAGTCCGACATGGACCACGTCCAGCGGCTCATCGACGGGGACTACCAGTGGCGGTTCGCCGACCCCGCGCGCAACGGCCAGGACCACCGCGGGATCCTGTCCGAGGAGCGTTCCCTGGGTTCGGTCATCAAGCTGATGACCCCGTCCAGCCGGTTCAGCGCCGAGCACAACGCGTACCTGGCGACGATCCCCGACCACATCAAGGAACTGCTCTTCACGGTCAAGCGGTACTACACGCCCGAGTGGGGCGACGATTGGCGCAGCCACTTCACGGTGCAGACCGTCAACGGACGCGAGGGCAACTCCCTGCGCCTCGATGGCGAGCGCGTCATCGCGAACTACCTGCGTGTCGGCTTCGAGGCGGACGGGTCCTGGCGGCTGTTCTCCCTGCGCCCGGACTTCTCCGCGGCCGTGAAGGTCCAGTCCGAGGACGACATCACCGCCTCCACCGTCGTGCCGCCCGGCTTCACGCCGGAGGCGGGCTCCGCCGGGTCGGCGTCCACCCGGGGGCTGTCGCGCAAGGTGGTCACCAACTGCGAGCAGCTGCTGTTCCAGCGTCCCGATGACGCCGTGCACCGCGGCTACGACAAGCAGACCGAGCTGGACATGAGCCAGCCCGGGACGTTCATCTCGAACTTCGAGCCGCTCACGCGCGAGGATGCTCGCCGCATGGTGGAGGACGTCGAGGCGTTCTCCCGCTACACCGACCCCATGGCGGGCCTGGTGGAGCACGTCGCCGCGATGGATGACGACGAGGGCCCCGACTACTTCGTGAGCTCGTCCGAGCCGCGGATCGTCAACGGCAAGCGGTCCAAGAACCCCCGCTACCTGCAGATCCGCCCGGACCTGTCCAACCCGGAGGCCACGGCGTCCGCCGAGGTGGCGCTGCACCTGTTCGACCAGGTTCCCTTGGACGACCCGTGCCCCGCCGAGGTCGACATCGTCGCCGCCGGACGCCGCAACAACGCCGCCGAGCCGGGCGTCCCGCCGTTGTGCACCTACAACCCGCTGCACTACATGGAGCTGCCCGAACTGTTCATGGAGTTCATCTCGTCCATGACCGGCAAGTCCCCGTCGACGACGGGCGCCGGGTCCGAGGGCGCGATGACCAAGGGTCCGTTCAACTCCCTGCCGGCCATCTACGACCTGAACGCCGCCCTGCTGTCCTTCGTGCTCACCGGCTACGACGGCTGGCTCAGCTCGGCCGGCACGATCGGCCCCAAGGTCCGGATCGACCACGACTTCTCGATGCTCGTGCCGGAGCTCTTCAGCCGCATGCGGCCCGACGAGCGCCAGGCGTCCGCCCTGATCGAGGGTGGGTACCTGGAGAAGCTGTCGGACTTCGAGCACGACGGCGAGGTCGTGGAGGCCTCCCGCCTCGGTTACCGCATGAACGAGGCGTTCGCGACCACGTACTTCGGGCGCATCTTCCTGCACCCCGACGTCGTGTTCACCGAGGAGATGCTCAAGCCCGAGCTGCAGGACCTCGACACGTTCGCCGAGTCCATGCGCGTGATCGTGCGCACGCACCAGCGCGTGGCGCAGGCGTACTTCGACGACGGCACGGTCGAGGACGCGGTCCCGCCCCTGCGCGGCCTGCTGGAGATCATGGCCAACGGCAGGACGGCGGAGGGGTGGACACTCCACTCGCCGGAGTTCCGGACGCAGTTCGAACACCGGTCCGTGCTCGCGTCCGACTGGTACGCCGCCCGCCTGGACGCCAAGCGCGCCGAGGAACTGCGCCACGCCCACCGCGCGACGTTCGGGCTGACGGACTTCCTGTCCGAGCCCTTCAACGCCGAGGCGGCGAAGCGGCTCGGCATCGACGAGCGGCTCGCCGCCGCCGAGGAGGCCGTCCTCCGGTTCGGCTCGGCCGACTACCGCGAATCGCTCGTCGGCACGATCGGACGCCAGCCCCTCGGCAACTGACCGCGGTTGCCACCCGCGGATGGGCTTTGTTCGTCCGCGGGTGGTACAACGGGCCGGTGACCGACCCGAACATCATCCGCATCGACGGATCGGACAGGACCTTCCATCGCTTGAAGGTCCTGTTCGTGCTTCTGCTCCCCCTCTCCATGTCGCTCATGGCGATGTCGGCGGTCAACGTGGCGCTGCCCACGATCGAGGTGGGGCTCGGGGCGACCCCGGGCGATGTTCAGTGGATCCTGTCGGGCTACGCGCTGGCGCTGGGGGTCACCCTCATCCCCGCCGGACGCGCGGGCGACGTCCTCGGGCGCGGGACCTGGTTCGTGGTGGGCCTGGTGATCTTCGTCGTGGCGTCCCTGGTCTGCGGGCTCTCACCCACCCCGTTCTTCCTCAACGTGGCGCGCATCGCCCAGGGGATCGGGGCCGGGATCTTCTCCCCGCAGGTCACGGGGATGATCCAGCAGTACTTCACCGGCCACGGTCGGGCCAAGGCGTTCGCGCTGTTCGGGCTCGTCATCTCCGCGTCCGTCGCCGTGGGTCCCGTCCTCACCGGCGCCATCATCCAGGCTCTGGGCCCGCAGGACGGCTGGCGCTGGGCCTTCTTCATCTACACCCCCGTCGGCCTGGTGGCCCTCGTCCTCGCGCTGGCGTGGTTCCCCTTCGAGACCGAACGCCGCGAGGCGCGTGAGCGCCGCGCCGGCGGCGGACGCCGGTGGTACGAACTCCCCGACCTGGACCCCGTCGGCACCCTGGTGCTCACGGTGGCCATCCTCGCCCTGATGTACCCCTTCATGGCGCACGCCGCCTGGGCCTGGTGGCTGCTGCCGCTGTCGCCGTTCTTCCTGTGGCTGTGGGTCCGGTGGGAGCGGCTGTACGCCGCTCGCGGCCGGGCGCCGATGGTCGACATGACGCTGTTCTCATTCCGGTCGTTCCGCAACGGCATGCTCGTGTCGGGCGTGATGTTCCTCGGCATCGCGTCCACGTTCGCGGTGCTGGCGCTGTTCCTGCAGTCGGGCCTGCGCGTCCCGGCCCTCGCCGTCGGCCTGGTCGGGCTGCCCAACGCGATCCTGAGCGCCTGGGCGTCATGGTGGTCGGTGAAGTACGTGCTGAGCCACGGCCGCCGCCTCATCTTCTGGATGCTCCTGCTCATGGCCCTGGGCGTCGTGCTGAGCATCGGGGTGGCGCTGCTGATCCCGTTCGGCGTGCCGTGGTGGTTGCTCGGCGCCACCCTGTCGCTGAACGGCTTCGCGATGGGCGCCATCGGCTCGGCGAACCAGACCCTCTCGCTGCAGGACGTCCCCCTGCAGCACGGCGGCACCGCCGGCGGGATCAAGCAGACCGTCGAGCGCATCGGCGCCGCGCTCGGCAACGCCATGATCGTGGGCGTGTTCTTCGCCCTCGTGCCCACCGGATGGACGCCCGCCTTCATGGGCGCCTACCTGGCCATCCTGGGCTTCATCATCCTCGCCGCCCTGATCGCCACGTTCGACGAGCGCCAGCACCGGGAGCCCCTGGGGGTCTAACCGCCGAGGGCTCCGGTTCAGCCCGCCGAGGGCTCCGGTTCAGACCGCCGAGGACTCCGGTTCAGACCGCCGAGGGCTCGGGTTCAGGCCGCCGAGGGCTCCGGTTCAGCCCGCCGAGGGCTCCGGTTCAGGCCGCCGAGGGCTCGCCCGGGCCCACGGCGTCCGACTCACCAACCAGCCAGACGCGCCAGCGCGGCGGCGACCGCCCCCACGATGACCACCACGAGGTAGGGCGCGCGCAACCAGAGCGCGACGGCGGCCGCGACGAGGGCCGCGACGCGGGCGTCCAGCACCACGGCCTGGCCCGAGACGAACGTGTTCGTCATGACCAGGGACGTCAGCAACCCGACGGTCATGCCCGCGCTCACCGTCGTGACCCACGGTCGGTCCAGGAACGACTGCGGGACGAGGTAGCCCGACAGCTTCGTCGCGTAGGCGATGGCGCACGCCACCAGAATCCAGACCCACAGGTCTGTCATGACTGCCTCCGGTGCTGGGCGACGGCGAGGGCCCCCGAGACGACCGCGGCCAGGATGATCGGCAGGCCCGCGGGCACGAGCGGCACCGCGACGAGCGTCACGAAGGCGGACGCCACGGCGATGGCGTGGGCGTCCCGGTGCTGGAGGCGCGGCCAGAGCAGCCCGAGGAACGCGGCCACGGCGGCGCCGTCCAGACCCCAGGCCCGGGGATCGCCCAACTGTTGACCGACCACGGCGCCCAGCAGCGTGAAGGTGTTCCAGAGCACCCAGACCCCGATGCCGGCGGTCCAGAAGCCGCGGCGCTGTTCATCCTTGTCGGACTGCCCCAGCGTCGTCGCGGTGGACTCGTCGATCGTCAGGTGCGCCGCGACCGGCTTGATCGCCGAACGCGGCCGGAACAGCGCATTCATCTGGACGCCGTAGACGGCGTTCCGGACGCCCAGCAGCGAAGCCGCCGTCGTCGCCGCAGCCAGGGAGCCGCCGCCGGCGACCACCCCGATGAACGCGAACTGCGACCCGCCCGTGAACATGAGCGCGCTGAGGGCGACGGCCTGCCAGACGGTCAGTCCCGCGGCGACCGCGAGCGCCCCGAACGAGATGCCGTACAACCCGACCGCAACGGCGATGGACAACCCCATCCGGACGGCCGGCGTCAACGGGACGCCCAGCACCGAGCGGCTTCGCGGCGAGGCGGCGGAGGCGGGCACCCGGTGATGCTAACCGTCCACTCGACGCGGGCCCATGGTGTCCTGAACGCCGAGAGCCGGCAGCCCGGTGGCTGCCGGCTCCGCCGAGAGGAAGAAAAGCCTCAGTCGAGCAGGTCGGCGTACAGGATGGACGACAGGTAGCGCTCGCCGAAGCTCGGGATGATGACCACGATGGTCTTCCCGGCGTTCTCCTCGCGGGCGGCGAGTTCACCGGCCGCGGCCAGGGCCGCACCGGACGAGATGCCCACCAGCAGGCCCTCCTCCTGGGCGGCGCGGCGAGCCCAGGTGACGGCGGTGTCGGAGTCCTGCGGGAGGACCTCGTCGATGACCGAACGGTCCAGGATCGCCGGGATGAAGTTCGCGCCGATGCCCTGGATCTTGTGCGGACCGGGCTGCCCGCCGGACAGGATCGGCGACTCGGCAGGCTCGACTGCGGCGATCCGAACCTCGGGCTTGCGCTCCTTGAGCACCTGCCCGACGCCGGAAATGGTGCCGCCCGTGCCCACACCCGCCACGACGATGTCGACCTGGCCGTCGGTGTCGGCCCAGATCTCCTCGGCGGTGGTGCGGCGGTGGACGTCCACGTTCGCGGGGTTCTCGAACTGGCGGGCCAGGATCGCCCCCGGGATCTCGGCGGCCAGCTCCTCAGCCTTGGCGACCGCGGCCTTCATGCCGCCCGGGCCGGGGGTGAGGACGAGCTCGGCGCCGAAGGCGCGCAGCAGGGCGCGGCGCTCCTTGGACATGGTCTCGGGCATGGCGAGCACGACGCGGTAGCCGCGGGCCGCGCCGACGAAGGCGAGCGCGATGCCGGTGTTGCCGGACGTGCCCTCGACGATGGTGCCGCCGGGCTTCAGCTCACCGGACGCCTCGGCGGCGTCCACGATGGCCACGCCGATGCGGTCCTTGACGGAGTTGGCGGGGTTGTAGAACTCGAGCTTGGCGTAGACCTCGGCCAAGCTGTCCCCGAAGAGACGGTTGATGCGGACGAGCGGGGTGCGGCCGATGAGGGCTGTCGCGTCGGCGAAGTAGTGCGTCATGGGAGGGTTCCTGTTCTGCTTGGGTGGTGCGGGTGCGCGTGCTGCGGGTCAGGCCTTCTGGACCGTGATCGTCCAGGCGGCATCGCCCACCTGCTCGAAGTGGGTGACCGGGTAGCCGGAGGCGGCCGCCCAGTGCGGGATCGAGTCCGTGGCCTGGGTGCAGTCGAAGTCGATGACGAGTTCGTCCCCCGCCTCCAACTGCTGGATGGCCTGCTTGGCCTCCACCAGCGGGAACGGGCACACCTGCCCGAGCGTGTTCAGCTGGTAGCGGCGTCCACCCTCGGACGCCGGCAGTGGGGTGACGGCGTCCACGTCGGGGCTGACGGGCGACTGGACGAGCGTGGTGGCGGGGGTGCGGAAGCGGTCGAAGAATCCCATGGGACTTTCCTTTCTCAACGGGACGCCGCGGGCTGCGGCACGAGGACGGGGGCGGCACCGGCGCGGCGGTGCGTCTGGATGAAGAAGCGGGCGGCGACCCCGACACCGAGGAACGTGCCCAGGAACGACAGCCAGCCCTGCCAGCCGAACAGCGAGGTCTGGACGAGCGTGTTGCCGATGGTGCAACCGCCGGCGATGGCGGCGCCGATGCCCATGAGGGAGCCGCCGGCGATGGCGCGGACGGTGGTGCGGGCGTCCGGAGCGCGCAGGCGGAACTCCCCGGACAGCTTGGCGGCGATGTAGGAGCCGGGGATGAGGCCGAGGACGAACAGGACCCCCCAGTCCACGTACTGCAGGTCGCCCGTCGTCAGGTACTGGACGATGTTCGCCGAGGGGGTGGTGATGCCGAGGCCGGAGTTGCGTCCGGTGGCGGCCGAGAGCGGGTACGCCAGGGCGGCGATGACGCCCACGGTGACGGCCGTGGCGTTCGGCGTCCACGGCTTGCCGAACAGGAACCCACGCACGCCGGACGGCGCCGACGGGTTGGTGAGGGTCGCCACCGACCTGGTGCGCTGGCGGACGACGAGCCAGGCGGTGACGGCGACGAGGACCACGACGAGGATCCACGGGCTGATGCCGAGGGTGGCGTGGATGGTGGTGAGGCCCGACTTCTGGCTCCGGGCGGCGTCGGTGACCTGGCTGAGCGCCCCGTACTTCATGACCGACGCCAGCAGCGCGTAGAAGATCAGCGCGATCCACGAACCGATCAGGCCCTCGCCGGAGCGGTAGTAGGTGCCCGTGGCGCAGCCGCCGGCCAGGACGATGCCGATGCCGAAGAGGAACGACCCGGCGGCGACGGCCAGCACGGGGAGGTCGGGAACCTTGGTCTGCACGACGCCGGACGACAGGAGTCCCCACACGAGGACCGACTGGACGGCGATGGCCAGGACGAAGGCGGTGAGCCAACGCGTCGAGCCCGACAGCCACACGTCGCGGAGGGCGCCGGTGACGCAGAAGCGTCCGCGTTGGAAGACGAAGCCGAGCACGATGCCCAGCGCGAGGCCGGTGAGGATCATGGGGGTCTCCTGAGAATTGGGGCGGAAATGGAGCAATTGCTCCGAAAAGGGCAGGATTGAAATGCACCCGTGAAATGGCGCAGGAAATGGCAAGCCACGCGGTGGTGCGTGGAAAGAAGGGTGGGCGTTGGCGTCCGATTGGTGGACGCCGTGGGCCTAGGAGCCGGCGCGAGTCACGTTCACCAGGGCGTCACCCTGCGTGTGGACCGCTCGAACGGCGAGGAGTCAGGCGCGACAACAACACGGACAAGCAGCGACGCACAGGCCGAGCGCGAGGCGCTCGGTGTGGGGCTGGCGGGTGTCCGCGAGTCGAGTCATGAGGAACAGTTTCCTTTGGCCTGGTGGGCGAGAGCCCGGTTCAGATGATTGAACGGTAGAGCAATCATTCCCGGAACACAAATGCAATCTCAGATTTCGATACCGTCCGGTTGCCGAATCCCTCACGCGGCGGTTGGCGAAGGCGCCGGGCCTGCGTGTCGGCGCCGGGCAGTACGCTGAAGGCGCCCCACCGGCTGGACGATCAGGAGACTTTCATGGTGCACGGACGCCGCGTGGCCGTCGCAGGACTGGCCCTGGCGGCCGTGCTCGGAACGGCCGCGTGCTCGACCGAGACCGTGCAGACGGGGACGCGCCCCCAGCAGCCCGGCACAGCCTCCCCCGCCGCCCGGACGCCCACCGCCACGCCGCCCGCCGTGCGCCTCCCGGAACTGCCCGGCTACAGCAAGCCGCGGCCCGGTCCGGGCGGTGAGCACACCTTCGCCCGCAACATGACGGACGCCCCGGGCGAGTTCTCGTGGGCCGTCGTCGACCCCGCGGGCCAGCCGATCGCGTACAACGGACGCGAGCCGGTCGTGTTCGGCGACCCGGAGACCTACAACCAGGTCCCGGGGGTGCTCACGTTCCGGGGCAACAACCACCGCACCGGCGGCACCTGGGGCACGGCCCAGGTGACCGAACAGAAGCTCACCGTCGAGTGGACGAAGGAGATCGGCGAGATCCGCGGCGAGGGCTCCTACTGGCCCGGCGCGGGCTGGACCGGCCAGCCGCTGCTGGTCCAGTGGCCGCGCGAGACGAAGGTCGCGATGGGGCTGGCGGACGAGTTCGTGAACGACGACACGTTCGTCGAGGTGATCTACCCCGTCTTCGAGGGCAAGATCCATCGTCTCGACCTCAGGACCGGCCGTCCGACCAGGGATCCGATCGAGGTCGGTTGGGGTTTCAAGGGCACGGCGTCCGTCGACCCACGCGGTTACCCGCTGCTGTACGCCGGACAGGGCCTCAACGACACCAACGGCACCATCGGCCCCTGGCGTTACCGGGTGTTCGACCTCATCCAGAACAAGGAGGTCTGGCACCTGTCGGGCCTGGATCCGGCCGCCCCGCGGCACGACTGGGGCGCGTTCGACTCGTCCGCCCTCGTCAACGCCAAGACCGACACCCTGATCGAGCCCGCCGAGAACGGTCTGATCTACAAGGTGAAGCTGAACTCGTCCTACGATCCCGCGGCGAAGACGGTCTCGATCGACCCCGACGTGACACGCCTGCGCTACACGGCGCCGGGCAACGACAAGTACGGCATCGAGAACTCGGCCGCCGCGTGGCGCAACCTCATGTTCGCCGCCGACAACGACGGCAAGTTGTTCTCCTGGGACGCCACCACCCTCGAGATGCTGTGGATGCGCAGCGTCGAGGACGACACGGACGCCTCCATCGTCGTGGACGACACCCCCGCGGGCCCGTTCCTGTACACCGGCAACGAGGTCGACTCGCGCAAGGAGGCCACCGGCGACAAGGTGGCCAACATCCGCAAGATCGACGCCCTGACCGGCAAGCAGGTGTGGCAGTACGACATCCCGGCCTACTACACGGGCATCAACGGCGGCGTCCTGTCGACCCCCGCCCTCGGTCGTGGCCCCATCTCGGACCTCGTGATCTTCAACGTGTCGCGGACGACCGCCCCCCGCGAGGGCGACATGGTCGCCCTCAACAAGTCGGACGGCTCGGTGGCCTGGCGCCGGCACCTGTCCAACTACTCGTGGAGCTCCCCCACGCTCATCACCGCCACCGACGGGAGCCTCTACGGGGTCTTGGCCGACTCCGACGGCGTCGTCCACCTCTTCGACCCGCGGACCGGCGAGGACATCTCCACCCTCAACCTGGGCAAGAACATCGAGGCAACCCCATCGGTGTTCGGCGACATGCTGGTCGTGGCGTCCTACGACCGGAAGATCTACGGGATCCGGATCAACTGACCAGCATGGACGGCCGAGGGGCCCGATCAACACTCCCGTTCAGGCGAACCGCTCCGCGATCACCGTGAGTCGATCGACGTACGCCGGCCAGCCACCCGGGGGATCCCACAGGTTCGTGGTGGCGCGGTCCAGCCCCGCCGCACCATCGATCGACTCACGGAGGATGTCGGCGTGCCCCGCGTGCCGCGACACGTCGTACAGCACGTGCACGGCCAGGCGGCCGAGCGTCGTCTCCCCCTTCTCTCCCCACCACGGCACGCGCGCGGGAGTGTCGAGCGGCAGCTCGGCGAGCGTGGCGTCCACGTACTCGCCCACGCGCCGGTACAGCGCCGCCAGCTCCCCCGCCGACTCCTCCGCCGTGGCGTACAGGTCGCCGTTGGGGTCGTTGTCGAAATCCACCTCCGGCAGCCGGACCCCCGGGTCCCGGCCCAGGCACTCGCCGAAGTAGCCGCCCTCGACGCCGGCGCAGTGCTTGACGAGCCCCAGCAGGTTCGTGCCGGTCGGCGTTCGGGGCAGGCGCAGCTCACGTTCATCAAGGCCCTCGACCTTCCACAGCAGTGCCTCGCGCGCGCCGCGCAGGTAGTGGCTCAGGACCTCGTTCATCTCCATGTGTCCAGCTTGGCCGACACGTCCGACACTTACGATGGGCCGCATGAGCCCGAAGCGCGCGAAGCACCCGGTGCTGGAGGAGGTCCTGAGCACGCTGGCGTCCTCGCTGCCGGACCTGGCCGAGCAGACGTGCGCGCAGATCTACGGCGAACTCGACTCCTACGCGACCATCCCCGAGGACCGGCTCATCGACGCGGTGCGCCGCAACCTCGACACCGCGCTGACGGCCCTGCGCGAGGATCGCGTACCGCCGCCGGAACAGCTCGACGGGGCCGCCCAGACCGCGCAGGAACGCTACGACGCCGGGGTGCCCGTCGAGGAGATCGTGCGGGGGTTCCGCATCTCGATCGCCCTCATCCACGAGCGGTTCGTCGACCTGGCGGTCACGCTCCGGCTGCCCGCGGCGGCCTCGGTGGAGGGCGTCCGGACGGTGTGGCGCGTGGCGGACGCCTTCACGACGCGCATCATCACCGAGTACCACACGCTCGAGCTGGACACCGCCCTGCGGGACGCCCAGCGCCGCGCCCGCAGCGTGCGCGCGCTGCTGGCGGGCGAGCACCTCGACGAACTCACGCTGGCCGCCCTGTCGCCCACGGCCACATACGCCGCCATCCGGTGCGACGTGCCCGGGGGACGGGATGCCGAGGAGATCCGCTCACGGCTCGAGGCGTCCGGCTCGACGGCGACGGCCCCGGCGATCGTGGTCCTGGACGGCGACCAGATCAGCGGCGTGGTCGCCGTCCGGCCCGACGCGGACGGCGCTGCGACCGGGCTCGGCCCGTTCGGACCCCTCGCCGCGCTCCCGCACTCGGACCGGGTCGCCCGGGAGTGCCTGGTACGTGGCCGACCTGGGCTGGCGACTCGCCGCGATCTCGCGCCCCGACGTCGGACGCCACTACGCCGACACCTTCCTCGCCCCGCTTGAGGCCGAGGGCGTGTACGGCGATGAGATCCTCGCCGCGGTGCGTGCCTGGATCGCCGCGGGACGGAACATCCCCCGCGCCGCCGCCGCCCTGCACGTCCACGTCAACACGCTGAGGCATCGCCTCGGCCGGTTCACGGCCATCACCGGCGCGGACCTGGACGACCCGGACGACCTCGTGGGCATCACCTGGATCGTGGCACTGGGCGCGCCCCCGTCCGAGTGACGCGGGCACCGTCCCCCCGTTCCACCCTCTGCTCAGATCTGCCGTTCACCACGGCGCATCGTTGTAGAAAGGCACAACCGGATCGGCGAAAGCATGGAGCACGATCCGTAGCGACGGCACCAGTTCGGCAACTACGGTCCGTAGTGCACCAGCGCCGTTGGAGATCCGGACCACAGGGACGGGCGGACGGCGCCTCAACGAAGAGGACGAGAAAGGGCTGTGAGATGGCCAAAGTCATCGACGACATCGCGCCCGTACTGACCGAGCACCTGCGCGACGGCATCACGCTCGCCGTCGGCGGTTTCGGATTGTGCGGGATCCCCACCGACCTGATCAAGGTCGTCCGGGATTCGGGGGTCAAGGACCTCACGATCGTCTCCAACAACCTGGGCATCGACGGCAAGGGGCTCGGCCTGTTGCTGGAGAACAACCAGATCAAGAAGGTGCTCGCCAGCTACGTCGGCGAGAACAACCTGTTCATGCAGCAGTTCATCAGCGGCGACCTGGACGTCGAGTTCGTGCCGCAGGGCACCCTGGCCGAGCGGATGCGCGCCGGCGGCTCCGGCATCCCGGCGTTCTACACGGCGACCGGCGTCGGCACCGAGGTGGCCGAGGGCAAGCCGACCGCCGACTTCGACGGCCGCACCTACGTGCTCGAGCGGGCGATCGTCGCCGACGTCGCCCTGGTCCACGCGCACACCGCGGACGTGTCCGGCAACCTCGTGTTCCGCCGCACCGCCCGCAACTTCAACCCGGTCGTCGCGATGTGTGGCCTGACCACGTTCGCCGAGGCCGAGAACATCGTCGACCTGGGCGGCATCGACCCCGATGACGTCCACACCCCCGGGGTGTACGTGCACCACGTCACCCGCGCCGTCTCCCCCACCGACATCGAGCAGCGCACGGTTCGGCCCCGTCCGGTCGCCGTCGCACAGGAGGCCTGACATGCCCTGGACCCGTGACGAGATGGCCGCCATCGCGGCCTCCGAGTTGTCCGACGGCGACTACGTGAACCTGGGCATCGGCATGCCCACCCTGGTCGCGAACAACCTGCCCGAGGGCGTCCACGTGAACCTGCAGAGCGAGAACGGGATCCTCGGCATGGGCCCGTTCCCGTACGAGGGTGAGGAGGACCCCGACCTCATCAACGCCGGCAAGCAGACCGTCACGTTGCTGCCGGGCGCCTCGATCTTCGACTCCTCCACCAGCTTCGGGATGATCCGCGGCGGCAAGATGGCCGCGGCGATCCTCGGCGCCATGCAGGTGGCCGGCAACGGTGACCTCGCCAACTGGCAGATCCCCGGCAAGCTGGTCAAGGGCATGGGCGGCGCCATGGACCTGGTCGCCGGTGCCCGTCGCGTCATCGTCATGACCGACCACGTCGACAAGTACGGCAAGCCCAAGATCGTCCAGCAGTGCACCCTGCCGCTCACCGGCCTGGGGGTGGTCGACCGCATCATCACCGACCTCGCGGTGTTCGACGTCACCCCGGACGGCCTGGTGCTCCGCCAACTCGCTCCGGAGGTGACCGAGGACGAGGTTCGCGAGAAGACCGAGCCGTCCTTCACCACCGCCCTGTCCTGATCCTGTCCGCCTCCATCACCTGAATCGCAGACACAATGACTCTCTACAGCCTGGTCATCGTCATCGCGGCGTTGGCCTTCCTGATGTTCATGGCCTACAAGGGCCACTCGGTCATCCTCTTCGCACCGATCGCCGCCATGGGCGCGGTGCTGCTCACCAACCCGGGCCTCGTCGCCCCCGTCTTCACCGGGCTCTTCATGAGCAAGATGGTCGGGTTCATCCTGAACTACTTCCCCGTGTTCCTGTTGGGGGCCATCTTCGGCAAGCTCATGGAGATCTCGGGCTTCGCCAAGTCGATCGTGAGCGCCGTCATCAAGGTCGTCGGCGCCCGCAACGCGATGCTCACCATCGTGATCGTCGGCGCCCTGCTCACCTACGGCGGCGTCTCGCTGTTCGTGGTGGTGTTCGCGGTCTACCCGTTCGCCGCCGAGATGTTCCGCCAGGGCAACATCCCCAAGCGCCTCATCCCCGGCACGATCGCGCTGGGCGCGTTCACCTTCACGATGGACGCCATCCCGGGCACTCCCCAGATCCAGAACATCATCCCGACGACGTTCTTCAACACCACCGGGTACGCCGCGCCGATCCTCGGCACCATCGGCGGCATCGTGGTGTTCATCGCGGGCATGGCCTACCTGGAGTGGCAGCGCCGCAAGGCGCTGGCCAAGGGCGAGGGCTACGGCGAGGGCCACCTCAACGAGCCGACCACGTACGCGACCGACGGCAACCTGCCGCACCCGCTGCTCGCGCTCGCGCCGCTGGTGCTGGTCGGCGTGGTCAACCTGGTGATGACCCGCATGATCCCGGGTTGGTTCGGCAAGGAGACCACCTTCGACTCCACCGTCGTCGGCAAGCCCGTTCCCGTCACGGTCGCCACGTCCGCCAACATCGGCATCTGGGCCGTCCTGGTCGCCCTGCTGGTCGGCATCCTCTTCGTGGTCATCACCGCGTTCGGCACGATCCGCAAGCACTTCACCGAGGACGTGAAGCCCGCCATCGCCGGCTCCCTGCTCGCCACCATGAACACGGCGTCCGAGTACGGCTTCGGTGCCGTCATCGCGTCGCTGGCCGGCTTCAAGATCGTCGCGGACGGCCTGACCGCGATTCCGGACCCCCTCGTCCGGGAGGCCGTCACCGTCACGTCGCTGGCCGGTATCACCGGCTCGGCGTCCGGCGGCATGTCGATCGCCCTGGGTGCCATGAGCCAGTCCTTCATCGAGGCCGCCAACGCGGCGGGCATCCCGATGGAGGTCCTGCACCGTGTCGCCGCCATGGCGTCCGGCGGCATGGACACCCTGCCGCACAACGGTGCGGTCATCACCCTGCTGGCCGTCACGGGCCTGACCCACAAGTCGTCCTACAAGGACATCTTCGCCATGACCATCATCAAGACCCTTGCGGTCTTCGTCATCATCGGCGTGTACTACGCCACCGGCCTCGTCTGATCGGAGAAACCCATGAGCCTGTATGAGAACTTCCACGACGGACGCCGTGCGCTCGTCACCGGCGCGGCGTCCGGCATCGGTCGCGCCACCGCGGTCAAGCTCGCGGCGACCGGCGCCCACGTCCTCGCGGTCGACCTGAACGCCGAGGGGCTGGCCTCGCTGGCCGCCGAGGTCCCCGGCATCGAGACGATCGAGTGCAACCTCGCCGACTACGCGGCGATCGCCGACCTGCCCAAGGACGTCGACATCCTCGTCAACGTGGCCGGCATCCAGACGGTCGCCCCGATCCACGAGTTCCCGGTCGAGCGCTTCGAGCTCATCATGAGCGTGATGCTGCACGCGCCCTGGTACCTCATTCGCCAGACGGTCCCGCACATGTACGAGAAGGGCTGGGGTCGCATCGTCAACCTGTCCTCGGCGCACGGCCTGCGCGCGTCGGCGTTCAAGTCGGCGTACGTGACCGCCAAGCACGGCTTGGAGGGCCTGTCGAAGGTCGTCGCGCTGGAGGGGGCGCCCCACGGCGTCACCTCGGTGACCGTCAACCCCGCCTACGTCCGGACGCCGCTGGTCGAGAAGCAGATCGCCGACCAGGCCAAGGCCCACG
Organism: Propioniciclava sp. LT432; assembly: GCF_059515965.1. Taxonomy (NCBI): domain Bacteria; kingdom Bacillati; phylum Actinomycetota; class Actinomycetes; order Propionibacteriales; family Propionibacteriaceae; genus Propioniciclava; species Propioniciclava sp. LT432. The sequence continues at coordinate 82,456 of NZ_JCAKNE010000020.1, forward strand.
GCATCTCCGAGGACGAGGTCGTCACCAAGATCATGTTGGAGCGCTCGCACGTGAAGCGCCTCATCGAGCCGGACGAGGTCGCCGAGCTGTGCGTCTTCCTCACCGGTCCCGCGTCGGCGTCCATGAGTGGCACGTCGTACCCCATCGACGGCGCCTGGTCGGCGTACTGATCAACCCACCGGCCAGCCCCCGTGCTGCATTTTGTTGAGGCGTTGTACCCCCATCTTGACCAACTTCGTTCACACAAAATGCAGCACACGGCCCGGCTTCGAACCAAGGAGAACAAGACATGAAGAAGAGTGACGACCCCATCGTCGTCGTCGGCTACGCCCGCACCCCGGTCGGCAGCTTCGGCAAGTCGCTGGCCGGCGTCCCGGCCCACGTGCTGGGCGCGACCGCCGCGAAGGCGGCCCTCGAGCGGGCCGGGCTCACCCCGGCGGACGCCCAGGAGTGGATCATCGGCTGCGTCGGCTCGACCGGCACGGACGCCTACATCAGCCGCCGCGTCTCGATCGAGGCCGGCGCCGACGAGGAGTCGACGGCCATGACCGTCAACCGCCTGTGCGGTTCGGCCATGCAGGCCATCGGCCTGGCCGCGGCCGAGCTGATGGTCGGCGAGGCCGACATCGTCGTGGCCGGTGGCACCGAGAACATGTCGGCCCAGCCGTTCATGGACTTCGGCGCCCGTTCCGGCGTGACGCTCGGCGACCGCAAGATCATGGACGGCACGAACTCGATGATCACCGACCCCTTCTCGGGGGAGCCCATGGGCATCACCGCCGAGAACGTGGCCGAGCGCTTCGACGTCACCCGCGAGCAGCAGGACGAGTTCGCGCTGGAGTCCCAGCGCCGTGCGCAGGAGGCCATCGCATCCGGTGCCGTGGCCGCCGAGATCACCCCGGTGGTCATCAGCACCCGCAAGGGCGACGTCACCGTCGACACGGACGAGCACCCGCGCGCCGGCCTCAGCCTCGAGAAGCTGGCCGCGATGCGCCCGGTCTTCAAGAAGGACGGGACCGTGACCGCCGGCAACGCCTCGGGCATCAACGACGGCGCGGCGATGCTGGTGCTGACCCGCAAGTCGGTGGCCGAGGAGCGGGGGCTGACCCCGCTCGCCGAGCTCGTCGACTTCACGAAGGTCGGCATCGAACCCGGGATCATGGGCTACGCCCCGAAGCCGGCCATCGAGAAGATCCTCGAGCGCAACGAGCTGTCCAAGGACGACATCGGCTGGTACGAGATCAACGAGGCCTTCGCCGCCCAGGCGGTCCCGGTCGCGCGTGACCTCGACCTCGACCCGGAGAAGGTCAACCCGCTCGGCGGCGCCATCGCGTGGGGCCACCCGATCGGCGCGACCGGAGCGATCATCTCGATGCGCACCATCGAGAACATCCGCAAGAACGGGCTGGAATACGGGCTGGCGTCGATGTGCATCGGCGGCGGTCAGGCCGTCGCGTCGCTCTGGCGGGCCCTCTGATCACTGCTTGGTCGTGACGTAGCGCCATCTGGACCACATGAGCCATCGCCAACTTTCTGGCGAAATGCGCTGACAAGGGGTGATACCGGACCACCGTGTCAGGGGACCGCTCCGATGTGGTCCAGGTGGCGCTACGTCGTCCAGTACCGTCCTCGTCAGCCGACGGGAACGGGCAGCACCCGGATCGCGGCGAGGTCGTCGGCGTCGAGGTCCAGCCGCGTGCCGTCGGCGTGGACCGTCCCGGCCTCGTCGACCTCCACCACCAGGCCGGGGACGACACCCGCACCGCCCAGGCGGACGAGTCGCGCCGGGTCGTCGTCGCTGATGCGCGCCACCGTGTGGACGCCCGGGCCGACGTCGGCCAGCAGCGGGGCGTCCAAGGGGGTCCAGTTCCCCTCGGCGTCGGGGATCGCGTCGCCGTGCGGGTCGCTGCGGGGGTGGCCCAGCAGCGCGTCCAGCCGTTCGAGGAACCGCTCGGACGCCGCATGCTCGAGCCGCTCGGCGTCGTCGTGGACCTCTTCCCAGCCGTAGCCGAGCACCTCGGTCAGGAACGTCTCGATCAGGCGGTGGCGGCGCACCATCGCGCGCGCCAGCCGCTCCCCCAGCGTGGTCAGGACGACCGGCTTGTAGGGCCGGTGCTCCAGCAGGCCCTGGGCGGCCAAGCGTTTCACCGTCTCGGACACGTTCGCCTGGGTCGTGCCGAGCCGGGCCGCGAGCCCCTTGGTCGTGATCGGGGGGTCGCCCCACTCGACGGCGGACCAGATGACCTTGAGGTAGTCCTGCGCGACGGGCGAGAGGTCGTCGACGCCCTCCATCACGAACCCAGCAGGGTGAGCACGATCAGCGTCGCGTTGAGGGCGACGATGAGGGCCACCACGACCCAGGCGGCCACGCGAAGCGCCGGACGGTTGGCGTGCATGCCCATGAGCCCCCGGTCGCTGGTGAGCGCCACGAGCGGGATCAGCGCGAACGGGATACCGAGGCTGAGGAACACCTGGCTCATCACCAGCGCCATGGTCGGATTCACGCCCAGCGCGAGGATCACCAGCGCCGGGACCAGCGTGACCGCCCGCCGCGCGACCATCGGGAACTTGATGTGCAGCAGGCCGTCCATGATGGTGGCGCCGGCGTAGCAGCCGACCGAGGTGGACGCCAGCCCCGAGGCGAGCAGGCCGATGCCGAACAGGACGCCGACGGCCGGGCCCAGCGCGTCCGTGATGGCGGCGTGCGCGCCCTCGATGGAGTCGGTGCCGCCGACCCCCTGCAGCGCCGACGCCGCGAGGAGCAGCATGGCGATGTTGACGGCGCCGGCGACGAGCATGGAGAGGCCGACGTCCCACCGGGTGGCGTGCAGCAGGTGGGAGACGTCGGCGGGCCGCCCGTGGCGGTCCCGGGCCAGTGCCGAGTGCACGTAGATGGCGTGCGGCATCACCGTCGCCCCGAGCATGGACGCCGCCAGCAGCACCGATTCGGCCCCGTCGAACCGTGGCACCAGACCCTCGGCGGCCTCCGCCCAGGAGACGTCGGTGACGAACAGCCCGGCAGTGAATCCGATCGTGATGACCAGCAGCAGGCCCATGACGGTCAGTTCGAAGGGGCGCTGGCCGCGGGTCGTCTGCACGCTGAGGATGAGCATCGACACCGCGCCGACGATCAAGCCGCCGAGCAGGAGCGGCACGCCGAACAGGATCTTGAGCGCGATGGCGCCGCCGAGCACCTCGGCCATGTCGGTGGCCAGCGCGACGGACTCCGCCTGCAGCCAGTACGCGATGCGGGGCCCCTTCCGCAGGCGCGCCCCCAGCAGTGCGGGGAGGCTCTTGCCCGTGACCAGGCCCGACTTCGCCGACAGGTACTGCACCAGCATCGCCATCACGTTCGCCGCGACGAGCACCCACACGAGCAGGTAGCCGTAGCTCGCCCCCGCGGTGAGGTTGGCCGCCACGTTGCCGGGGTCGACGTAGGCGATGGCCGCCACGAAGGCGGGGCCCCACAGCCAAGCGAGCGCACGGCTCGGCCTCGCGCCGGTGTGTTCGGTTTGCGTCACCACGGGATCCACAAAGTTAAGGTAACCCAACTTTGTGGCCCGTGTCCTCCTTGTCCGCCCCGAGGGGGACGCCAGTGGTCAGATCTGGTCGGGCGGCTGCGTCGTGGGCGCGACGACGGACGGCTCGTCCGAATCGGCGGCCATCGGCTTCCCCGCCGCGGCCCAAGCGGTCGTGCCACCGGTGACGTTGACGGCCTTGATGCCCTGCTCCGCGAGGAACTCGGCCGCCTTCTGGGAGCGGACACCCGACCGGCAGATGATGTGGACGGGACCGTCGGCGTCCGACACCTCGGCCACGCGCGCACGCAGCTCGCCCAGCGGCACCGAGACGGCGCCGGTCGCGCGTCCGGCGGCGTACTCGTTGGGCTCACGGACGTCCAGGAGGACGACGTCGTCAGCGAGGTCCGCGACCTCGACCTGCGGAATACCGTTCTGATCAGCCATGCGTTCAGGGTGACACGTGTGCCGTCGGGAGTCGAGGGTTCGCGAGACGAACCGTACGGTGCCGATCACCAGCAGCAGGAAGCTGGCCGAGAGGACGAGCCACTGGCCGGCGGTGAAGAGCGGGGCCAACTCCGCGAGCACCGGCGTCCGAGCCGGATGGCGTGCCATCACCGTCGCGGCGCAGATGTTCTCGGCGTAGTCCCACAAGGACGTGTCGGGGGCGGCGTGGCGAGCCGTGTAGAACGCCCCTGCCTCCGCCTGGGCGGGCAACACCAGCGCGGTGAACAGCGCGAAGAGCGCGAGTGCCACCACGGCCATCCAGCCGCGCACTCCCCGCGCCAGGCGTTCGGCCACCCGTTCCACCACGTTCATCGCACCCCGTTCCCTTCGTCGAGGAGATCCCGTGCGTTCAGGAGCGACGGGTGGCGACGTGGATGACGGGCACCACTTCGGCTTCCATGACGGAAGGCTACGCGCCCCGGTCGCGCGGCCGCTCCTCGACAGCGACCCCAGCACTCGGCGGCGGTCCACGCCTGGGTTACACTGGCCCGACTGTCGTCGACGTGAGGAAAGAGTGATGGACCGTACCAGCCGCTGACCCGCGCTGATTGAGCCCTCCGGCCTTCAGCGCACCCCTGCTGCTGAACGGAGCGTCCATGTCCTCACACATCCTGCTGTCCCACGTCGGCCTGACCTGGCCCGACGGCCGCACCCAGTTCACTGACGTCACCCTCGCGATCCCGCCCGGGCGCACAGGCGTCGTCGGCGACAACGGCGCCGGCAAGGCCACCCTCGCGCGCCTCGTGCTGGGCGAGGTCGAGCCGACGTCCGGGGTCGTCACGGTGGTCGGCGAGGTGGGCCACCTGCCCCAGACCGTCACCACCACCCCGGGCGCGACGCTGGCCGACCTCCTGGGCGTCCGCACTGTCATGGACGCCCTCGCCGCAGTGGAGTCGGGTGACGCCGATCCGGCCCACTTCGATGCCATCGGTGAGGACTGGGACATCCACGAGCGGACGGCCGCGCTGCTGGCCGAGGTCGGCCTGGACGGGATCGGGCTGGAGCGTCCCCTCGCCGCGATGTCGGGCGGCGAGGTGGTGCTCGCGGCGCTGGTCGGGCTACGTCTGGCCAGGATGCCGGTCGTCGTGCTCGACGAGCCGACCAACAACCTTGACCGGCAGACGCGTGAGCGGCTGTTCGGGCTTGTCGACCGCTGGCCCGGCACCCTGCTGGTGATCTCGCACGACCCCGCCCTGCTGCGGCGCATGGACGCCATCGCCGAGGTCCGCGACGGGGACGTCCGTGTGTACGGGGGTGGTTACGATTCCTGGCGCGAGCAGGTCGAGGCCGAGCAGGACGTCGCGCGCCGGGCCGTGCGGGACGCCACCTCGCAGCTGCGGAGCCAGAAGCGCCAGGCGGTCGAGGCCGAGGCCCGGGCCGCCCGGCGCGAGCGGCTCGGCCGGACCCTGAGGGCGTCCGGGAACATGACCAAAGGCGCCCAGGACTTCTACCGCAACCGCGCCGAGAAGAACACCGGCCGACTCAAGGTCGAGGCGTCCGGTCGCGTCTCGGACGCCCGCGCCGCCCTTGACGCCGCCGAGGCGCGGCTGCGGGACGACGATGGGATCCGGATCGACCTGCCCGACGTCGGGGTGGGGACGGGGCGGCGGTTGGCGTCCTTCTCGAGCGACGGCGTGACGCATGTGATCGCCGGCCCCGAGCGGGTCGGCCTGGTCGGGGCGAACGGTGTGGGCAAGACCCGGCTGCTCGCGGCCTTGTTGGCCGGGGGGTCGGCGGGCGGCATCGACGCACTGCTGGCGACCGAGCGCGTCGGCCACCTCCCCCAGCGCCTGGACCTGGACCCTGCCGTCGCGGCCCTCGACTGGGTGGCGGCCGGGGCGCCGGCGGTGCCCGCCGCGGAGGTGCGCCAACGGCTGGCACGGTTCAACCTGCGCGGTGACGACGTGTTCCGACCGTTGGGGACCCTGTCGGGTGGGGAACGTTTCCGGGTGGCGCTGGCCCGGCTGCTGCTGGCCGACCCTCCGCCGCAGCTGCTGGTGCTCGACGAGCCGACCAACAACCTCGACCTGACCACGGTCGGCGTGCTCGTGGACGCCTTGCGCGCCTATCGCGGCGGGGTGCTCGTCGTGAGCCACGACGACGACGTGCTCGCGAGACTGGGGGTCACCCGGGTGCTGCGCCTGAGCGCAGATGGGCTCACTGAGGTGCTGTGATGCGGGAGGGTGGACCAGGGCAAGGTCACACCGCGAGGCGGAGGGGGTGGACCACTGTCCACGAGACCCGGGGCGTTCGGCTGCCATGATGGTCGGCATGGCCGATGTGGCACGGGGTCGGGGGGGCATCCCCCACACGAAGCGACGAACATGGTGGTCACGGGTGTGGACGCCCTTCTGGGCGATGCCCGCAGCCATCGCGCTGATCGCGCTCGCGGTCGGAATCGTCCTGCCGGAGGCGGATCGATGGCTCCGCGAACATGCGGTGTGGGTTTTTCCCGGTGGCCCCGACGCGGCCCGTGACGTCCTCACCACCATCGCAGCGGCGATGATTTCGACCACCGGGGTGGTGTTTTCGATCACCATGGTGGTTCTGCAGTTGGCGAGCAGTCAGTTCACCCCGCGTGTGCTCGGAGGATTCCTCGGCAGCCGGGTGGTGCAGGCCACATTCGGGGTCTTCATCGGCACGTTCGTGTTCTCGGTGACGGTGCTGCGTTCGGTGCTGGACCGGACCGACACCGCTCCGGGCTTCGTGCCACGTGTATCGGTGTCGTTCTCCTTCGCGCTGGCCATGGCCTGCGTCGCGTTCCTGCTGGCGTTCATCCGGCACATCACCGAGATGATCCAGGTCAACCGCGTCACCTCACGCGTGGGGGCCGAGACGATGGCTCTGGTGGAGCAGGTGTTCCCCGACGAGGAAGAGCCTTCGGGCGTCCCGACCTGGTCTCCCCGCGCGGGCGCGCCCCACCACGAGGTGCTCCTGGATGACCGCCATGGACACGTGGATGAGATCGACCTGGACGCCCTCCTCAGGGTCGCCGAGCAGGCCCAGGGCGTGTTCGTGCTGGACACCTCGCTGGGAGACTTCCTCACGCGCGGCCAGCGCATCGGCGTCCTGTGGGAAGGCAGGGTCGACGAGGACATGGTCCGCGGGGTGAATGCCGCGCTGGAGCTCACCCATCAGCGTTCGCTGCGCCAGGACATCACCTTCGGATTCCGGCAGCTCGTCGACATCGGGGAACGGGCCCTCTCGCCCGGCGTCAACGACCCCACCACCGCATCCCAGGTGATTGACGAAATGCATCACATCCTGCGTGAGGTGGTGCAACGCCCCGCACCCAACTCCTGCCTCACCGCCGAAGACGGTTCGGTGCGACTCGTGGTCCCCCGCCTGTCCGCAACTGACCTGGTCCTGCTCGCGGTCGAGGAACTGGCACACTACGGTGCCGACTCGATCCAGATCCCGCGCCGTCTGGACGCGCTGCTGGCTGACCTGCACTCATGTGCCCTGCCCCAGTACCGCGCCACCATCGACCGCATCCACCGAGAGCTGGTGCCACCCATTCCGACTCGCAGGTAACGCCTGTCCGGATCTGGGGCCCTACCCTTCGCCACTAACGGCTCGATCCTCAACGCCTGGTCGAGCGCCGCGCGTTCCTCGGCCGTCAGGCGTACGGCGATCCCCTGCGTCGGCTTCGCCCCGCGCCGTTGCCGCCCGTGGGTCGCTCTGGGAGCACGACGATGGGAGCACGACGAGATTGCTTCTCGGGAGACCCACTGCGGCATGATCGAAAGTTCGTTGCGGTCGGCGCCCAGGCGCTCCACGCTGGGTTTTGGACCGTCGACGATTGCGCACTGGGCACGTCGATCGGTCAGGATGGTCCGGAGGCGCCGAGCACGATGGAGTGCAGCGGGGAGCGGTGGACTCAATGAGAGCTGGCATTGTTCGGGTCGCGACAGCAGCGCTGGCGCTACTGGTGGCCCTGGTGGGTCTGCACACGCTCGTCCGGATCGTCCGGCACTTCGTGAAGTTTCCGGTTCCGGAGGTTCTCGCTGATCTGATCGACAATCCGTTGCGACGTCGCATCCAACCACCCGACCTCCTGACGCAGCGGCACGGCGTCCGCGCCGGCATGACGGTTCTGGACGTCGGGCCGGGCAACGGACGGTACACCGTCGCCGCGGCACGCGCGGTCGGGCCGTCCGGCCGAGTCCACGCGATCGACCTCGAACCCCGGATGATCGACCGCGTGCGTCAGCGGGCCGCCAAGGACGGCGTCACCAACGTCGAGGGCCGGGTGGCGGACGTGTACGCGTTGCCCTATCCCGACGACTTCTTCGACGTGGTGTACCTCATCACCGTGACCGGTGAGATCCCGCAGCCGGTCCGCATGCTCACCGAATGCCGGCGGGTCCTGAAACCGGCAGGCACTCTGGGGATCAGCGAACTCCTCAGCGACCCCGACTACCCGCTCCGCCGCACGGTCACCGCCTGGGCCAGAGCTGCCGGCTTTCGCCCGGCGGCCAGCCATGGCACCTTTCTCTCCTACACGCTGACCTTCAAGCCCCGATCCAACCGGCCCTGTCCGGGATTGCCAGCGAAAGTCCCGCTCACGCACAACGCCTCACGCTGATGACCGGATGTAAAGATGAGCTTGACAACCCCGCTCAGCGTCAAGGTAGCCTTGACGCGTGGAGATCCGCGGTTCTGCGCGCAAGCACGGGATCACGGACGCCGACATCGACCACGCGTGGCGCAATGCCATCCGGCTCGTCGAGTACGAGTACGCCGGGCAGGAGCGTCTCCTCGTGATCGGCGTTGACCGTCAAGGTCGGCTGTTGGAGTTGGTGGCAGTGCCTGCCGCACAACCGACCCGGATCATCCATGCAGATCTCCTGCGACCGAAGTTCTACGACTACTTGAGGTGAGGTGAACACGATGACGATCAAGACGCGCAACAACGCCAACGGACTGGACCAGGTCGACCCGACGACCCATCCGGCACGTGACGCCGCCCACTTCCGACGGGTCATCGCCGCCCGCAAGGCCATAGCCGATGCCGAGCAGGAACTCCGTGATGCCGTGAAGGCCGCCCGGGACGCCGGCGACTCCTGGACGGTCATCGGCGCCGCTCTCGACACCACCCGCCAAGCCGCCTTCCAGCGATTCGGCCGCGACTGACAGCGCCGCCAGCGGCAGAAGCGGGTGTCTGTTGCGCCAGGTGTCAGCGTTTCTGCGATGACGGCGATGGCCAGCGTGAGCGCTCGTCGCCTGCGCGGGTGGCAGGCAGCCGTGGCTGCAGGCGGGTTATGGTCGCAGGTACGCCCCGATCGAACTGGGCGGGCGTGGGCGGTGACGCGCGAAGCAGGCACAACGGCAAAAGGGCCCGGCGTGTGATAGCCGGGCCCTTCCAGATTGGGTCAGATGACGGTGATGTTCGCCGCCTGCAGACCCTTGGGGCCCTGCTGGGACTCGTAGGAGACCTTGTCGCCCTCGTTCAGCGAGCGAAACCCGCCGGAGTTGATCGCCGAGAAATGGGCGAAGACGTCGGCGGAGCCATCATCAGGGCTGATGAAGCCGAAGCCCTTGTCGCCGTTGAACCACTTGACGGTACCGGTAGCCATATTGTTTCTCCTCAGTGTGGAAAGCGGAGCATCCGCGGTCGCGGACGCTCGGGTGATGGAGCTGCAAAAGGGACGCTTCCCGACAGGACTACCAACGCCAGAGACCCGGCGCTCGAACCAACGTGCAAACGAACAACTAGAACACCAACCAACCCAAGTACGTTACCAACTGGAGTCACCGGATGCGAATCGCCCGCCACCAGCCGCGCCCCCGAACTGGACAACCGCGGCAGTGCTCATCAGGTGCGGTGCGGCGCCGTAGAGGGTTTGCAGGTCTACGGGCGCACACGGGCGCACCTGCAATTCCGGCCGCAGGGAGCTTGCCCCGCCCCGTCATAATCGTGCCTCAAACACCGCCACCGGCCGCGCAGCGCCTCGGAAGCGCGCCACACCGCATGGCCACTCCGCCCTCCCACAGCCCGTGTGTCCGCCCCCCGGGGGGGTTGACGCCGTCAATCAACCCCACCGATCCCGCCGTGCAGGACGCGGTTGATCTCCCGGTTGCCGCCGCGGGACAGGCGGTGGCGGACGTGGTCGCCGGAGGAGGCGTCGATCGGGGCGGTGCCGGTCCAGGACGCGAAGTGGGCCTTGGTCGGGAAGCGGGTGATCTGGCCGACAGCGACGAGGAGGCGGGCGGCGCCGGAGGGCCCGATGCCGTGCAGGTCGATCAGGCCGGTGCCGGTCTGGGCGACCAACGCCTTGAGTTCTTTGTCGGCGTCCTTGGTGCGGGCGTAGATCTACTCGAGGTCGGCGGCGTACTCGACCGCGACCCGCTTGAGCGCCTGCCCCACCATGGCCATCGTCCAGCTCCGCACCCGGACCACCCTGAGACGCGGCTACTACGACCGCAAACGAACCAGCGGGAAGACCGCTCTGGAAGCGCTCCGCTGCCTGAAACGGCGCCTGTCCGATGTCGTCTACCGCACCATGCTGGCCGACTACACCACCAGTGTCGGGGGCGGGTTCGGGAGGACACCGGGGCGCGTCTACTGGCTCCAGCGCGGCCGGCTCACAGCCCCACACCGACACTTCGAAGAAGTCACTTCCCGAACCCGCTACCACCGATGCTACGACCCGACTCCCCAGAGCGTCATGAACCCGCCCTTGACATAGAGGGGGGAGCCAAAGGAGTGCGTTCACGGACCGCCTATTCCCATAGCTGAGAATGCTATAGTTCTGGCATGGGTGGTCGGGAGGTCCTGCGCGACGTGATGACTGAGAGCAAGGTGTCTCAGTCAGAGTTGTCGCGGATGAGTGGGGTGCGGCAGCCGAGTATCAGTCAGTTCTTGTCGGGCCGGATCGAGATGAGCGACGAGATGCTGGATCGGCTGCTGTCGTGCTTGGGGTATCGGCTTGAGGTGGTGCGTCGCCCGGTTCGGGTGGAGTTGGACCGGTCGCACCTGCGGAGTTGGCGCCTGCACCGCCAGTTGGCCACTCATCTGGACACCGGCGCGTTGGACGACTGGGTGCCGACGATCCGGCGGAACGTGGAGCGGTTGCGGCACCGCGTTCAGGGTGAACCTCATGTGTCGAACCTGGGCCGGTGGGAGGTGTTGGTGGAGCAGCGCGACGTTCCCGGGCTCCGCCGTGTGATGACCGGCCTCGACACCGCCTCGGTGCAGATGCGGGAGGTGTCACCGTTGGGTGGATTGTTGCCACAGTCGGAGCGGTCGAAGGTGCTGGCGGTGGTCGCCGGTGAGGCGTGACCAGTTGGAGCATGCGATCCGGACGGCGTGTCAGATCATCGGGCACCCGGCGGTGATTATCGTGGGGTCCCAGGCGATCCTGGGCAGCTTCGGTGAGGATGAACTGCCTGCCGAGGCGACCATGTCGGTGGAGGTCGACGTGCTGCCGATCGCCGACAACAACACGGTGACCGCCGAGTTGGCGGACCTGATCGAGGGTGTCGCCGGGGAGTGGTCACCGTTTGAGGAGCAGCCCGGGTTCAGCATCGATGGCGTCGACCTCGACACGACGGTACTGCCGGCCGGGTGGCGTGACCGGTTGGTGCGGGTCCAGAACAAGAACACGGCGGCGCCGTCGGGGCGGCCGCAGTTCATCGGCTGGTGTCTGGACCCGGAAGACCTGTGCGTGGCGAAGTTGTGCGCCCACCGGGAGAAGGACCTCAACTTCGTGCGTGCCCTCCACGCGGCAGGATTGGTGACCGCCACCGTGATCGCGGACCGTCTGGGTCAGGTGGACGCCCGACACCAGCAGGCGGCAACGGTCGCCCTCCGCTGGATCGCGTCCCTACCCGCAACAGTCCGTACCACCAGCCCCGACAAGCCGGCTCCCGGCATGGATGCCGCGGGTCCATCGTGGGAGCGGGTCACGGGTCGGATCGACGGCTCAGCGCAGGAACGTCGGACACCGCCACGGTCGCAGCCACCGCCTGGGCCATACCTGGGTCGCTGAGCACGAGGAACACCTGGTGGGCCTTCCCATCCGGTGCCGTCGAGCGCTGTCAGGTGCCGGAGGCCATGTAGGCGGCGAGGATGTAGTTCGGGTGCCGGTCCAGGTTCTTGCGGGCCCGGTCGTAGCGCATCGTCGTTCGCGGGTCAGCGTGACGGGCCGCGATCTGCACGTCGCGCAGATCGACGCCGGCGTCCAACATGGTGGTCACGAAGGTGTGCCTCAGCATGTGGGGGTGCATTCTGGGTAGCCGCACGCCAGCCTGGGTGGCAAGCTGTTTCAACCGGCGGGTCGCGGCGTGCAGGTCCATCCGGCTCCCCCGGATGGTGCGCAGGATCGGACCGTCGGCGCGTCCGCCGACCGCTCGTTCGATCGCCCGTTGCACCGCCGGTGGGAGTGGGGTGAGGACGACCTTGCCGCCCTTGCCCCGGATCTTCAGCACCCGGTGTCCGTGCTCCTCGCCGAGGTCGGTGATGTTGGCGCCGCAGGCTTCGAAAATCCGCAATCCGAGCAGGCCGAGCATGGTGACCAGGGCGAAGTCGTTGGTGTTCGCCGAGGTGCGGGCCGCGCTGAGCAGTGCCTCGAACTGCAGGTGCGACAAGCCGAGCGTGGGTGACTCGGGTGGCACGTTCGGGCGTCGTACGTAGTCCGCGGGCGACTGTGGGAGGTCTTGGTCGATGACGCAGGTGCGGTAGAAGCCGACCACCACCGACACGCGTCGGCTGACCGTGGACGGTTGGAAGTGGCGGACTTCCTGCATCCAGCGGACGTACAACTGGATCTGGGCACGGCTCGCCTTCAAAGGCTCGACGCCGCGTTCCCGGCACCACACCAGGAAGACGCGCAGGTCCGACTCAGTGTGGACACGGGTCTGGCCCCGATACCGGGCCAAATAGGCAGCGACCGCCTTCACCAAAGGATCGGTGGCAGCGTCGATGAGGACAGGGAACAGGACAGGCTCGAGACTGGTCATACACGATGCTGCGGCCCGATCTGACGGCCACGCCAGAGACACGAATGCCCACCGACCCGCGGCAGATCCGGTCGGGTTCGAACTTGGATGGATGACCCCGGTCCGTTGGCGGAGGGGCGCCCACGACATGCCACACGGGGCCGGATCAGTTGGATCGGTCTCGGCCGATCACATGTCCCGGTATCGCCGGGCCTCGTCGAGAGCGGTCCGCAGCGCTGGCGCCTTGGCGGGCCGGGCAGACCAGTCGGGGTAGGTGGTACCCGGCTCGGCGTAGGGCATCACGTAGGCGGTGGTGTCGCGCTGGTACCGCCATCCCTCGCCGAGCGGCCCAACGTCGAGAGCGTCGTAGCCGATGGCATCCAGGAACTGCGCAACGGCCTGCTTGGCTCCGTCATCGTCGCCCGCGATCGGGAGTGTCGATCGTTCCGGATCCCCCACGGGGCGCGGGAGCGCGGCGAGGTGATGCACGTAGATGTTGTTGAAGCACTTGACCACGCGGGCCTCGGCCAGGTGCGCCTGCAGTAGTTCGCTGGTCGTCGTGGTCTCTGCATCGAGCTCGGCGATGTTTCCGTCCCGGTCGGGGTAGTAGTTGTTGGTGTCGATCACGACCTTTCCCCGCAGCGGCTTCACCGGTACCTGTCGGTAGTTGCCAAGCGGCACGGTCACGACCGCGATGTCCGCTGCCTCTGCTGCATCCGCGGCGGTTGCTGCTCGCGCACGAGGACCGAGCGAGTCGACAAGGTCACCCAGCGTCTCCGGTCCACGGCTGTTACTGAGCACGACGTCATACCCGGCGGCCACCGCCAACCTCGCCACGGTGCTGCCGATGTTGCCACTGCCGATGAATCCAATCGCTGTCATGCCTTCCTCAAGCGAGGACGCGGCCGGGGTATTCCACAACGACCGACGGCACGATCGCGACCGCGCGACGCGCGGCAGTTGAGGATGTTCCTCGTCGCGCGGGCCACAACCCTTGAGGTGTACAACTCAGAAGTTGTAGACTAGCCATGTGTGGGACGTGGAGGTCGGACTCGTCGAAGAGTGGCTGCTCGCGTTGTCCGAGGACGACTACGACCTGATCGTCGCCGCACTGGAAGTACTGCAAGACGAGGGACCGATGTTGGGGCGGCCGTTGGTCGACACCATCAAGGGCTCGCGTCACAAGAACATGAAGGAGTTACGGCCCGGGTCCGGGGGCAGATCAGAGATCCGGATCTTGTTCGCGTTCGACCCGAAACGCCGGGCGATCCTATTGGTCGCCGGCGACAAGAGCCGCGACTGGAACCGTTGGTACAAGCGGCACGTCCCGATCGCCGACCAACGGTTCGACGACCACCTCACCACCCTGAGAAGGAGGGCTTGACATGACCAACCTGGACCAGCTGAAGCAGCGCCGTCCCGCTCGCCGCAAGGTGGTCGACGCCCACAAGGACCGCATGCTCGCCGAGACCCGCGCCTGGCGGCTCAGGGAACTCCGCGAGCAGTTCGACCTCACCCAGGTCGAACTCGCCGCCGAGCTCGACGTCAGCCAGAACCGCGTGTCCCGGATCGAACGCGGCGACCTCGACAAAACCCAGGTTGACACCCTGCGCCGCTATGTCGAGGCACTCGGCGGCAAACTCCGTCTTGAAGTCCAGGTCGGCGACGACACCTTCCAGATCGCTTAACGGCACCATCATCCGCTGCCGCGCCGACTCTTCAGCGGCCTTCACCCGCCCGCGGAGCGGCA